>NC_014098.1:3300000-3384766 GCF_000092905.1 Kyrpidia tusciae DSM 2912 | reverse complement strand
TTGTCGAAAGAAGCGCGGCGTCTTTTGGTTGACAGGGGTTGGGGGCGACGGTAAAATGGCGGAGAATGGACAGATGTGCCTGTAGATGGAGGTGTAAGGGTGAAACCGACATACCAGCCGAATCGGCGGCACCGGAAAAAGGTGCACGGCTTTCGGAAGCGGATGAGTACGGGCAGCGGGCGGAAAATTCTTCGCGCACGCCGGAAGAAAGGGAGAAAGGTGCTGTCTGCTTGAGGCCACGAAGAAGTGGCCTTTTTCATCATAGGATGTCACTCCGCAAGGGCGGTTTACGGAGGCGCGGGGATCGCTATACTAGAGGATGAAAGATAGGGATCAGTATGCGTGCAGAAAACCGGCTGCGGAGCCGAGAGGAGTTTCGACGCGTCTTTCAAAGAGGGGTATCGGTTGCCAATCGAGAGATTGTGGTATACGCGTGGAACCGAGGTGACGGTGGACCGTGGCGAGCGGGGTTCTCGGTGAGCAAAAAGGTTGGCGGAGCCGTGGTGAGAAACAAGGTGAAGCGACGGCTGAGGGAAGCCGTGTGGGGTCAAGGGGAACGATTGCCCACAGGGTGGGATTTGGTGGTCATCGCCAGACCCGGGTGCGACGGCGCTTCCTTCGAACAGCTTTACCGAGGGGTGTCCGACTTGGTGGAGAAGGCGGCACGCCGCGGCGGGCACCGGGGGAATCGAAGGAGTCCAGCACCGCGCAAAGGGAAAAGTCGTTCTTCGAAAAAGGGGTGAGGGGTTTGCGCCGGTTGGCCATCTTGCCCTTACGGGGTTATCAGCGATTTGTCTCGCCCCTGACGCCTCCGAGCTGCCGGTTTTATCCCACTTGTTCCGAGTATGCAGTCCAGGCGATTACGATTCACGGACTGGGAAAAGGATCGTTTCTCGCAGCGAAGCGGTTGCTGAAGTGTGGTCCGTGGCATCCCGGTGGATACGACCCGGTGCCGCCGAAATAAAACGGTGAGGCATAAAAGGAGGATGTTGGTTGGGTAAGCGGCTGAAGTTGCTGTTTGGGGCGGCGATGGTGCTTTTGGTCGTGACCGGTTGTTCCGTCGCTCCGACAACGGTGGCCCCGGTGGATCGTTCGACGTGGTGGGGGGCCTTTGTCGGTTGGTTTTCGGACGGCATTGATCTGTTCGCCCGGTGGACACACGATTATGGTATCGCGATTCTCGTGGTGACAATCTTGATCCGGTTGATTACACTGCCCCTGTGGCTGCGGCAGATGAAATATTCCAAAGTTATGCAGGAGATGCAGCCGCAATTCCAGAAGCTCAGGCAGAAGTATGGAGATAACAAGGAAAAGCTAAACGAAGAAATGGTGAAATTGTTTCAGCAAACCGGGGTGAACCCATTGTCGGGGTGTCTCCCGACTTTGATTCAATTGCCGATTCTATGGGCATTGTACCAAGCGATCCGTTCGAACGCCATGCTTCAGGCGCACGAATTTCTCGGGATATGGCCGCTTGGGCAACCCGACCACTATTTCATCCTCCCCGTCCTCGCGGCGGTCACAACGTATATTCAGTCAAAGATGATGCTGACGACGAACGACAAGCAGCAGCAGATGATCCTCGTGATGATGCCCCTGATGATCCTTTTCATCGCCGTCTCATTGCCGTCGGCCTTGTCTTTGTACTGGGTGTATACGAACTTGCTGACCATTATTCAGTATTACTTTTTTACCAAGCATACCCGAACAAGCGTGGAGAAACAGGTGCGTTGAAGGTCTTCGTGAATGAGAGAAGGGTGCGGTGGCTTGGCGGGGCGGACTGTCCGAAGACGGTCGCCTCGTTTTGTTTGCGGAGGTGATCGGCATGGCAACGGTTGCGGAAGATGTGATTGCAGCGGTTGGTACGGCGCCTGGCGAGGCGGGCATCGCCGTGATTCGCGTCAGTGGTCCTGGATGCGCCCGGGTGGTGGAGCGGATTTTTCGGGGTCGCCAGTCATTACAAGATGCACCGAGCCACCGAATGGTCTACGGTGCAGTGGTGGATCCGGATACCGCGGAGGTCCTGGATGAGGTGCTTGCGGTGCGGATGCAGGCACCCAGAAGTTATACCGGAGAAGATGTCGTTGAAATCCACACGCACGGCGGTTCGGCCGTGGTGGGTAGAGTGCTCAACGCTGTCGTTCGGGCAGGGGCCCGACCGGCAGAACCTGGAGAATTCACGAAGCGGGCATTTCTCAACGGCCGGTTGGATCTCAGCCAAGCGGAAGCGGTGATCGACTTAATTCGCTCGAAAACGGACGCCGCCCGCCGGCTGGCGTTAGAACAGTTGAAGGGCGGACTGTCCACCCGGGTGAAACAGATGAGGGAGATTTTATTAGACGTAATGGCCCAAATTGAAGTGACCATCGACTATCCCGAACACGATGTGGAGGATGTGACCATCGAACAAATTCGGGAGGCCGTGGATCAAGTTCGGGAACAGATCGATGAATTGCTTGCGTCATCCCGGGTCGGAAGGTTGGTGCGCGAGGGGGTGCGCACCGCGATTGTCGGCCGCCCGAACGTTGGAAAATCGTCGCTGTTGAATGCACTGGCTGGCAGGGAAAGGGCGATTGTGACGGCCATTCCCGGCACCACCCGGGATGTGGTCGATGAGTGGATTCACGTTCGCGGTGTGGCGTTTCAGATATTGGATACCGCGGGGATTCGTACTACCGAGGACGAGGTGGAGCGCATCGGGGTGGAGAGGAGCCTAAAATGGGTGGCGGAGGCAGACCTTGTCTTGTGTGTGCTGGACGGCAGTTCTCCGCTGGAAAAAGAGGATCTGGAATTGTTGGACAGAATCAAGGACCGTCCATTTTTAGTGGTTGTCAACAAAATCGATCTTCCAGGACGGCTGGCAGGCGATGGACGTCTTGAGAAGCTGCCTCAGCACAGGATGGTGCGAGTCTCTGCCCGAACCGGGGACGGAGTACAAGAGCTTGCCGATCGAATGGCTCAGGTGGTGCTGAAAGGCGAGGGTGTTTCGGCTTCTTCGTGCATGGTCACGAATGTACGGCATATGGCTCTTCTCGAGGAGGCCCGGGAAGATCTGGATGCGGCGGAGCGGGCCGTTTCCGAAGGCTGGACCGTCGACGTGGCAGCCGTGGATTTGCGGGCGGCATGGGAGCATCTGGGAGATATCCTCGGAGAGCGAGCGGGGGAAGAGCTGTTGAATCGGATTTTTTCGCAATTTTGTCTGGGAAAGTGAGGGAGGAACGTGCGGTATCGGGCCGGGGAGTACGATGTCGTGGTGGTGGGTGCCGGGCACGCCGGATCTGAGGCGGCGTTGGCGGCCGCGAGGCTCGGGTGCCGGACGTTGCTGCTGACGATTAACGTGGATGCGGTGGCATATATGCCGTGCAATCCTTCGGTGGGCGGGCCGGCCAAAGGGATTGTGGTGCGGGAGATCGATGCGCTGGGGGGAGAGATGGCGCGCAACGCGGACCGATCCCATATTCAGATGCGGATGCTGAATACTGGAAAGGGGCCCGCGGTTCGTGCGCTCCGAGCTCAAGCGGATAAGGTGCTGTATGGACGACGGATGAAAGAGGTCTTGGAATATACGCCTGGTCTGACTTTGCGCCAAGGTTTGGTTGAAGAGATCTTGGTGCGGGGCGGTCGCGCGGTGGGGGTCCGGACGAATACCGGAGCGGAGTACTTGGCCCAGGCAGTGGTGCTGACGACCGGAACGTATCTTCGGGGCCGGGTGATTATCGGGGACGTCAGTTACAGCAGTGGACCTGCGGGTCAGATGCCCGCTCTGGCGTTGAGCGACAATCTGACAGACTTGGGGTTCCAGTTGGTGCGGTTCAAAACGGGGACGCCGCCTCGGGTGAACAGGCGTTCCATAGATTTTACCAAATTGATGGTACAACCCGGAGACGACCAGTGGCTGCATTTTTCTCATGAAGAGCGTTTGCCGAGGCGGCCGCAAGTGCCCTGTTGGCTAACCTATACGAACGAACGGACCCATGCGATTATCATGGACAACCTGGATCGTGCACCCATGTATTCCGGTGAAATCAAGGGTCGGGGGCCTCGCTACTGTCCTTCCATTGAGGACAAGGTGGTGCGGTTTAGCGATCGTCCGGCACACCAAGTGTTTTTGGAGCCGGAGGGACTTTTCACGGCGGAATGGTACGTCCAGGGAATGTCCACCAGTTTGCCGGAGGACATTCAGGTGGAAATGTTGCACACCATCCGGGGGTTGGAGAATGCGGAGATCTTGCGGCCGGGGTATGCCATCGAATATGACGCGTTGGTGCCCACTCAGTTGTGGCCGACGTTGGAGACGAAGGCGGTGCCGGGGCTGTTCACCGCAGGTCAGATCAACGGAACGTCGGGTTATGAGGAGGCTGCAGGGCAAGGGATTATAGCCGGAATTAATGCGGCTCTGAAGGTCCTCGGTCGTGAACCCTTGGTGTTGAGCCGGGCGGAGGGTTACATTGGGGTGATGATCGACGATTTGGTGACCAAAGGGACCAATGAGCCTTACCGTTTGTTGACGTCCCGGGCGGAACATCGTCTGTTGTTGCGCCATGACAATGCGGATTTGCGGCTGATGGAGAAAGGATACCGATTGGGTCTTGTTCCCGAGAGGGAATACGAGCGACTGCTGAAAAAACGGGAGCGGATTGAAGAAGAGTTGGATCGGCTGAGCGGCACCCGGGTTCGGGGCGAGGATGTGGAGTCCTTGTTGCGAGAACGAGGATCGGCACCGGTGTCCGGGTCGGTGGCGCTCGATCAGTTGTTGCGGCGGCCGGAATTGGACTATTCCTTGGTTCAGGCGGTGGCTCCGCCTCGGGAGGCGTTGGACCCGGAGGTGGTGGAACAAGTGGAGATTGCTGTGAAATATGCGGGATACATGGCGAAAGAGCAACAGACTATAGAGCATATGCGAAAGATGGAGGAAAAGCGCATTCCAGAAGGTTTGGATTATGGCAAGGTTCGGGGACTGTCCCACGAAGGGCGGGAAAAATTGAGTCTTGTCCAGCCTCGCTCGGTCGGTCAGGCTTCGCGAATTTCCGGGGTGAGCCCGGCGGACATCGCGATTTTACTGGTGTATCTTGAGGGGCAAAACAGGGTCCTTGGGAAAGGGAGATAAAGCGATGGCCGATGGTTCCAGGGGGGAACTCGTCCGGCAGATACAAGATGCGCTGGAAGCGCAGGGAGTTATGCTGGAGACCGAGGTGTGGCGCGGGTTAGAGGTCTATGAGCGGCGGCTGGTGGAGCGGAACCGGGAAGTCAATTTGACCGCGGTGACCGACGCGGAGGGAGTGTACTGGAAGCATTTTTATGATAGTTTGGTGGTCCTGGGCTTGCCGGAGGTGCCTCAGGCCGGTTTCCTCGTCGATGTCGGGTCTGGGGCTGGTTTTCCCGGTTTAGTGTTGGCAGTGGCGCGTCCGGGTTTTTCGGTATCATTATTGGATGCGTTGCGAAAGCGGGTTTGGTTTTTAGAAGAGGTGAGGGGTGAATTAGGTTTGACGAGGGTTCGGGTGGTTCACGGGCGGGCTGAAGAGTATGGACGTCGCCCGGGATGGAGGGAAAGTTTCGATATGGCGACGGCCAGGGCGGTGGCTCAGATGTCGGTGTTGGCGGAGCTGCTGCTCCCTTTCGTTCGGGTGGGCGGCATGGCGATGGCCTGGAAGGGTCCGGATGTCGAGGAGGAACTGGAAGGGGCCCGGGGTGCAATTCGTCGTCTCGGTGGGGAGGTGGAGGCGGTGCATAGGTATGAACTGCCTTACGGGATGGGGGGGAGAAGCGTGGTGATTGTACGCAAAATCTCAGCAACGCCAACAGAGTACCCCCGGCGTCCGGGGGTTCCGGAAAAGCGTCCTCTCACGTAGGGGCGTTGCAGGAGTCGATCCTATCGATGGCGAAATGAAATGGGGTAGGAGGTTAGGTCGGGGTAAAGGTGGGAGGTCACATGGGAAAAGACCCGTGGATCCGTTTTTTCCACGCAGGCGAACGGGAGCCCGACGGTAAGGAAGCCGGGGAGCAGGTGCGGGAGATTGCCATCGAACTCATTGTACCGAGTCCGTACCAGCCGCGGGTGGCATTCGATGAGCAAGGGCTGGAGGAACTGAGCCGAACGATTCGGACCCACGGGATGATTCAGCCGCTAGTAGTGCGTGAGAAGGACGGGAAGTACGAGCTGATTGCTGGAGAACGGCGCTTACGCGCTGCAAAGCGCATTGGCATGATCACTGTGCCGGCGATTGTGAGGGCGATGTCCGATTCCCAGGCTGCGACGGCCGCGTTGATTGAGAATTTGCAGCGGGAGAGCCTTTCGCCGGTGGAAGAAGCGTGGGCGTATCGGCAGTTGATGGAACTACACGGGTTGACCCAAGAAAGTTTGGCCCAGCGTCTTGGCCGCGGGCAGTCCACGATTGCGAACAAGTTGCGATTGTTGCAACTTCCTGAGGCGGTCCAAGCGGCCCTTATGGACCGAACAATTTCCGAACGTCATGCTCGGGCTCTGCTGGCCCTGTCCGACGGGGAGACACAATTGAAGGTGTTGAGCGAGATCGTTTCGAATGAGTGGAGTGTCAAACAGACCGAGGTGAGAATCAAACAGTTGCTGGAGGCGGGGGTGAAAAAGCCCCGGAGCCGCAGGACGGGGATTTCAAAAGATGTGCGAATCGCTCTGAACACGATTCGTCAATCCATCGACATGATTCAGAAGTCTGGGGTACCTGTCGAGGCGAAAGAAGAGGATGGTGAGGAATTTTATGAGTTCATCATTCGGGTGCCCAAGCGGTCGGCAAAACAGGGCGGTTGAGTAAAAGGATGAGGCAGGGACTGGAACTCGAAAAAGTGGAGCAGGAGAAAGGCGGATGGACGAACGGAGGAAGAGTCGCCATCGATGAGCGAGGAGAAGGGATTGAGGTGGTTCCGTTGGCAAGGGTCATTGCTGTGACCAACCAGAAGGGCGGAGTGGGGAAGACGACCACATCGGTCAATCTCGGAGCGGCCTTGGCGAGCCTCGGTCGGCGGGTGTTGTTGATTGATATCGATCCCCAGGGCAACACCACGAGCGGGATAGGCATCAATAAAGCGGATGTGAAACACTGCATCTACGATGTGGTGATTAACGATGTGAGTGCGGTGGATGCGATTCTGCCAACTCGCACGGAGAATCTGTCGATCATTCCAGCGACGATTCAGTTGGCAGGAGCGGAAATCGAGCTCGTACCCATTATGTCCCGGGAGGTGCGGCTGCGGCGGGCGATTCAAAGTTTACGCGGGAGTTTCGACTATATCCTGATTGATTGCCCTCCTTCCCTCGGGTTATTGACGGTAAACGCACTTACTGCGGCGGATTCGGTTTTGATCCCCATTCAATGCGAGTACTATGCGTTGGAAGGACTCAGCCAACTGTTGAATACGATTCGTTTGGTACAGAAACACCTCAACAGCCGCTTGCAGGTGGAGGGGGTTTTATTGACGATGTTTGACGCCCGGACAAACCTAGGGGTGCAGGTGGTGGAAGATGTAAAAAAGTATTTTCGTGAAAAGGTCTACAAAACGATCATTCCTCGCAACGTCCGTTTGAGCGAAGCCCCGAGCCACGGTATGCCGGTCATCGAATACGACCCGCGATCTCGGGGCGCGGAGGTTTACATGGATTTGGCCAGGGAAGTGGTGTCTCATGGCCAAGGGTAAGGGACCATCTTTAGGTAAAGGGCTGGGCGCACTGATCCCGCAGATCAATGTGAGCCCGGATGACCCGGTGTCCAGCGTTCCCCTTGAGGAGCTTAGGCCAAATCCGTACCAGCCGCGCCGGGAGTTTGCCGAGGAAAAGCTGGCGGAACTGGTGGAGTCGGTGCGGGAGTATGGAATTCTGCAACCCTTGGTGGTTCGGCGGGTGCTAAGTGGATATGAGATTGTCGCCGGTGAGCGGCGATTTCGGGCGGCGGAGCGGGCGGGATTGGCGGAAGTCCCTGTGGTGGTGCGCAATCTTTCGGATCGAGAGGTTATGGAGATCGCACTGATCGAGAACCTTCAGCGGGAAGATCTCAATCCCATTGAAGTGGCGGAAGCCTATGCAACGTTGATGCGGGAGTTCTCGATGACTCAGGAGATGGTCGCTGAACGAGTGGGGCAAAGTCGATCCCACGTGGCAAACATGCTGCGTTTGTTGAATTTGCCCAGTGAGGTGCGTGAGAGTGTTTCACGTGGAACACTGACCATGGGTCATGCTCGGGCGCTGTTGGCGCTGAGTGATCCTGACCAACAAACCAAGCTGGCAGAGCGCATCGTGGAAGAAGATTTGAGTGTGCGGGCGGTTGAGCACCTTGTTCATCGGCTCAACTCGTTTGTTTCACGTGAAACACGAAAGCCGGCTCCCCGAGAAAACCCGACCCTGCGCCACTATGAAGAAGTTCTTCGGGTTTCGCTGGGAACAGGTGTGAAAATATATCAGGGGAAAAAACGTGGAAAAATCGAAATCGAATACTACTCGAATGATGACCTTCAGCGCCTTTTGGCCCTCCTGGCGCCCGGAACGGAGTGACGGGTGTATCCAGGGGCCGAATGGCTCCAAGGGGAGGCTGGGTCATGATCTACCTCGATAACGCCGCATCTACTTGGCCCAAGCCGCCTGGTGTTGCGGAAGCAATGAAAGAAATGGTTGCCAACAACGGCGCGAACCCAGGCCGAGGCACTCACAAAATGGCGATGCAAGCAGCAAGGGTTGTTGCCCGAGCCCGCAGTGCCGTGGCGGCGCTTCTTGGGGTGCGCAACCCCGAGGACCTCATCTTTACCCATAATGCGACTGAGGCCCTCAACATGGCCATATTTGGTCTGCTAAAGCCGGGCGATCACGTCGTCACCACGATGCTGGAACACAATTCGGTGCGACGGCCCCTGGAGGCCCTGCGCAGGCGGGGTTGGATCGAAGTGACTTACGTACAAAGCGCCGAGAACGGCATTGAGCCCGACGAAGTACGTGCGGCTTTTCGTTCCCATACTCGTCTGCTCGTGGTCACCCACGCGTCCAATGTACTCGGTACGCTTGTGGACATCGATGCCATGACAGAGATCGCCCACGCGAACGGCGCCTTTTGTTTGGTGGATGCCGCCCAAACGGCGGGGAGCTTCCCCATTGATGTGACCCGTTCTGAAATTGATCTGCTGGCCATTCCGGGGCATAAGGGGTTATTCGGTCCCCAGGGGACTGGGGCCCTTTATATCCGCCCGGGTTTGGAACTCGAACCTTTTCTGTATGGAGGGACCGGGAGCCACTCTGAAGAACCCGATCAACCGCTGGAGCGGCCGGTTCGATACGAAAGCGGCACCCTCAATACGCCGGGGCTGGCGGGCCTTGCGGTGGGGGCAGAGTTTGTCAGCCAAATTGGGCCTGACGCCATTGGGCAACACAACCAGACCCTTATCCAGTCTCTCCGGGAAGGTCTTGAATCCCTCCCGGGCATCAAGTTCACCGGCCCGGGCCGGGGTGAGCCCCGAGCCGACCTGCTCGCTTTCTCGTTGCGGGGAGTGGATAGCACAGAATTGGCTGTCCTTCTGTCGGATCAATACGAAATCGCCGTCCGCTCCGGGCTTCACTGTTCCCCCCTGGCTCACCAGGTTGCGGGGACACTGGACGAAGGACTGGTGCGGGTGAGCGTCAGCTGGTTTAACACGGAAAACGACATCCGGGAGTGCGTGGCCGCGGTCCGAGAACTGGCGGACTTTCTCCGGGATGAGTGACCAGAGTCCTGCGGGAATGGCGCAGGACTGTTTTTGCACTTTGCGCTGAAATGGCGGAGCCCAATCGAACACAGATGAAAGGGGGGAAGGCCGTCTTGCAGGGTTCCACCCACACGGAACACAGCCGGCCAGATCGTGGTACTTGAAGGCACACTGGTAAATGTGGCTGCCATCATCATCGGGACGTTGCTCGGACTCTTATTTCACGGTATTCCGGAAAGAATCCGGACGCTCATGCAACAGGGGATTGGGCTATCCGTCATGGTCATGGGGATCTCGATGACCCTGAACAACGTGAACGGCCCAGGTCATGAATACGATTTTCTGATTGTCATCGTCAGTTTGGTTGTCGGTGGCGCCTTGGGCGAATGGCTCAACATCGAAGGGTTTCTTGAACGTGCGGGTCGAAGCGCAGAAGAGAAGTGGACGTGGCTGCGCGGCCGGGGACAGGCGGGTCAAGCTTTTCTCACGGCTACCCTGGTCTTCTGCGTTGGCGCCATGTCCATTCTCGGCGGCCTGCAAAGTGGCCTGGAAGACAGACATGATATTCTCTTTACGAAGTCCCTTTTGGACGGTGTTTCATCCATTTTGTTTACGTCCACCATGGGGCCTGGAGTGGTTCTTGCTGCTCTGCCCGTCTTTGTCTACCAAGGAGCCATCGCTCTCCTTGCGGGATGGCTCCATCAATGGCTTCAACCGCCGATCTTGAGTATGATCAATGCGGCGGGGGGCTTGATGATCCTTGGCATTGGTGTCAACCTCCTGCGAATCACGGCGATCCGGGTGGGCAATCTATTGCCAGCGCTGTTTGTAGCAGCATTGATTCGAGCAATTCTGATTCTGGTTTTAGGCGCATAAATGAGGGAACACTTAAAGGAGGCAGAACCATGTATTCCTCGATTGCAGCCATTCCCCTGTGGTATTGGGTTGCCGCCATCGGTATTCTGGTCGTCTTGCTGTGGTTGACCGTCCTTGTCCAGGGGGCCGGACTGCGCAAGACTCAGAAGCGCTATCGGCAATGGGTGGGCCGCTCGGGGACAGACGTGGAAAAGCTGCTGCCACAAACCTTAGAGCGGATACAACAACTGAGTGAAGAAGTACGCCGTCTCGAAGTCCGAATCGACTATTTGGAAAAAAGTCTCCGGGCAACATTACGCACTGCCCGGGTCGTCCGATACAACGCGTTTTCCGATTTCGGCAGTGATCTGAGTTTCTCCGCTGCCTGGCTCGACGGCAGTGGCAACGGCGTCATTTTATCGAGTATCTACGGCCGAGATGAATCGAGGATCTACGCAAAACCGGTCCAAAATGGCACCTCGACCTACCCCCTCAGTGAAGAAGAAAAACGGGTCCTGGCTGAAGCCATCCAGTTTAGTGGTGCCTCCGACTCGCCGGTATCCTCCACCTGGCGGCCGCTTGAAGAAAGGTCGTAATGGTTATGGAAAGATGGTTGTTTGTTGTCAATCCCGTTGCGGGCAAAGGAAAGGCCGCTCGCCGTTGGAATCGTTATTATCGTCATCTGGCAACACTCGGCAAGCATTGGGACGTGTATCATACGAAATCCCCGGGAGATGCCACATGGATTGCGAAGAAAACGGTAGAAGACCGGGCGGCGGACGTTGTCGTGGCCGTTGGAGGCGACGGAACGATCCATGAAGTGATCCAAGGCCTGGCTGGAAGCTCCATTGCCCTCGGAATTCTCCCGGCGGGTACCGGAAACGATCTGGCACGCTATTTTGGGATCAAAAAAGGATTGCGGGCCATCCGACAACTCCAAGGCGCCATCAAACGTCAAGTTGACCTCGTGCAAACACAAAGCGGCGTTTTTATTAACATTGCTGGCACGGGCTTTGATGCGTGGGTGGCGCGGCATGTGAACAACTCGGTGTGGCTGAAGCGATGGGGACCTTTCGGATACGTGGTGGGCGTTGCTGTTGAGTTGCTGTTCTTCAGGCCCCAGCGGGTGGATATTGAAGTGGACGGGACCCTTTACACCTATCGCTCGGCCTGGCTGGTGGCGTTGGGCAACGGATCGACCTACGCCGGCGGGATGCGCATCCTGCCCGACGCGACCATGGAAGACGGCGAACTGGATCTATGTGTGGTGGATGGCCTCTCAAAACCAGAGTTCTGTTTGATCTTTCCGAAGGTATTCACCGGGAAGCATGTCGGCCACCCGTCTGTTCATCTTCACCGGGGAAAACGGATCTGCATTCATCCGGCGACACCATGGCCGGTTCACGCAGATGGGGAAGTATTGCCCCAAGAAACGATGGAGGCGATGGTGTGGCCCGGTTCTCTGACTGTCCTCTGCCCCGCGCCTTGACCTTACATTGACCGGGGTTGGGTTTTAAGGCCCACCCGGGGCGGGGCGGCACGCGGGAAACGGCAGAACCTCGCCTCCAGACCGGAGACGGCGATCCAACCCTGCTGCGAGCCCGTCAGCGATGATACGGGCCATGCGAAATACGAGCTGAAGGCGGGTGTTCTGAAGGACGAAATATTCCATGTAGCCCCCGACATTCACGATGCCGGTGATATGGATGTCCCCCACTGGAGGAAGTTGCTTGTTCACTCCCGCTCCGGGACGAAGGGGACCGTCATGAAGAGAGATCTGACCAATGCTGTTGACCTGCCCCAGGCAGGCGTCTACCGCGATGACAAAGGGAACCGGAGACATGCGGTTCAGCCTTGTGAGGGCTTCGGTCAAGTTTACGGCGTGAACGGGCTCGTCCAACGTACCGAAGATTTGGATCTTGGTGGATTGCAGCGTCTCGGCAAGCCGGCTTCCCACCAGAGGCCCCAATGCGTCGCCGGTGGAGCGGTCGGTGCCCACGCAAATAATGGCCACATCGCGGTCACGGGCCTTTAGGCGAACCGCCTCCCATACTCCCTGGGCCAGAGCTCCCGCGGCGTTTGGATCATCGTAGGCCACGCGTATCGGATAACGCGGCAGATGTTCATCCTGGCGAAGGAACCTCATAGGAGAACCTCCGGAAAATAGATTCATCTCAGTATACGGTTTCCGGCGCGAGGAATATACATAGGACGACTCGGAATGTCGGGGGGACTTGGATGGACGCGCCTCTGTGGATTGCTATGGCGTGGGTGACAATGCGTGGGCTGGGGGTTAGTACCAAGCGCATTCTCCTGGAGCTGGCCTCTACGGCCGCTTTGCTCGTCACCGGAGGTTGGACGTGGCTTCACCTCGATCGGCGCACCGTCCAGGCCATCGGAGGATGGGCGGCAAATCTCACTGCGATGGCGGGCACCGCCTGGCCGGCAGACTCCGGAACTTCCGTACACGCCCTCCCGTCTCTGCGTGAAAGTGCAACCTTCATCGCCGGTGGGCTGACTATCCTCCTTGCCGCGCTTTTGATTGTTTCCGCCATTCACGTCGCACTCGGGGCCATGGAGCGTCCTCGATCGGGTGTCGTCCATCCCAATCTGATTGGCGCTCTCCTTTCTCTTGCGGGCTATACGGGGATCTACTACGGCCTATGGCAGACAGCTTTTCGTCTCACTCGCAGCCCGGAGTTTGCAGCCCTCCTTCCGTGGGTGAAAAATAGCGTATGGTTTGCCCTATTGGGGTCGCCCTCACCTTTTGGCGGGTAACCATGGGGTCCACTTCCCATGGACACGGAAGCCTGGAAACAGTAGACTGAATACGAAGCGGATGTCGAGGTGCCGGAGGGGTGCAGGGACCATGGAAAAGAAGTATCAGCTCGGCGATGTCGTTGAAATGAAACGGACCCACCCCTGTGGAACGAACGCCTGGACGATTATCCGCATGGGGATGGACATCCGTATCAAATGTGTACACTGCGGGAGAAGCGTTTTGTTGCCCCGCGCGAAGTTTGAGCGAAACCTAAAACGCGTGATTCGCACGGAACAACTCGACAGCCCGGGTGGGTCGGGTTTGAGTGCGAAAACCGGAGACTGACTGATCCGGGCGGAGTCGGCCCTTGGGGCTTATTGACCGGAACGCCCCGGCCAAGCCGGGCCAGACACGTTCATTACCATGGGTCTGAGAAAGGGGGCCGGCCGGAGACCGGCCGGAAACGAAAAGATGCCATTACAAGCAGGAATTGTGGGGTTACCGAACGTAGGCAAATCAACGTTGTTCAACGCCATCACCCGCGCTGGAGCGGAAACGGCGAACTATCCATTCTGTACGATCGATCCCAACGTCGGGGTGGTCCAGGTTCCCGATGAACGCTTGGTGCGCCTGGCGGAGTTGTTCCATCCGGGCAAAGTTGTGCCTGCAGTTTTTGAATTTGTCGATATTGCGGGGCTCGTGAAAGGGGCGAGCCACGGGGAAGGTCTTGGAAACCAGTTTCTCTCTCATATCAGAGAGGTTGATGCCATTGTCCATGTCGTGCGGTGTTTTGAAGACCCGGACATCACCCATGTCGCCGGCCGCGTTTCTCCTGTTGACGATATCGAGACGATTAATGTCGAACTCAATTTGGCCGACCTGGAGACGGTTGAACGCCGGATCGAGAAAACTCGGCGATTGAGGAAAGGCGGCGATAAACGGTACGATTGGGAGTTGGCGCTACTTGAAAGGATTCAGCGCCTCCTGGCAGAGGGGAAAGGCGTCCGGGGACAAGGCTGGTCTGAGGAAGAAAGCCAGTTTTTGAGCGATCTTCATCTTCTAACGGCCAAACCGGTCTTCTATGTCGCGAATGTGGATGAACGGGATGTGGCCACGGCCTGGGAGCATCCCATGGTCCAGGAAGTGCGCCGGCACGCCCGGGTGGAAGGGGCAGAGGTGATTCCCGTCAGTGCTCGGCTGGAAGCAGAGATTGCGGAACTTGAAGGTGAAGACCGGGATCTTTTCCTCGCCGAGGCGGGATTACAAGAGTCCGGCCTTGACCGCATCACCCGGGCGGCGTATAAGCTGTTGGGGTTGATCACGTATTTTACCGCCGGAGACAAAGAAGTGAAAGCCTGGACCATCGTGAAAGGGACAAAAGCGCCCCAAGCGGCGGGCGTGATCCATTCCGACTTCGAACGCGGGTTTATTCGAGCAGAGGTCATTTCCTACGAGGACCTTGTCCGAGCCGGGTCCACAGCGGCGGCCCGGGAACAGGGTCTCCTTCGGCTGGAGGGGAAAGATTACGTGGTTCAGGACGGGGATGTGATGCATTTTCGCTTCAATGTCTGAAAGATCCGATCCCCACAGGTTGTTCGAAAAAGAAACCCCGGCCGGTTGCCACCGTGTGTCTGACGTGGTAAACTGGATCATCAGAGGGTTTTTGTGGCGGCTTGATTCGCCCAATCCTCCTTGCTCCCACGGGGGCCATTGTCCACAAGGAGGTGACTGATTATGCGTAACTACGAGACACTGTATATCCTTCGTCCTGACTTGGAGGAAGAAGCGACAGCGGACCAAGTCAAGCGGCTTGCTGAGGTGGTCACCACGGCCGGGGGGGAACTCCAGGAAGTCAATACCTGGGGCAAACGCCGCATGGCTTACGAGATTGAAGGCCACCGGGAAGGATATTATGTGCTCATGAAGTTCGCGTCGGATACCGAAGTGCCGAAGGAGTTGGAGAGAGTGCTCCGCATCTCCGAGCCGGTGCTCCGGTACATCGTCGTGCGCGAGGACGAGTGAGACGGGGGGATCTCCCATGCTCAACCGCATCATTCTGATTGGCCGCCTAACCCAGGATCCGGAGTTGCGGTACACGCCATCCGGGACACCGGTGGCCCATTTTACGCTGGCTGTCGACCGGCCTCGCCTCAACCAGATGGGAGAGCGGGAGACAGATTTTATTAACATTGTGGTTTGGCAGAAACTCGGCGAACTCTGCGCCCAGTACCTTCGCAAAGGACGACTGGCTGCGGTGGAAGGCCGCTTGCAGATTCGCAGCTACGAGAATCGCGAAGGGCAACGCGTGCGGGTGGCGGAAGTGGTGGCCGACAATGTTCGTTTCCTGGACCGTGCTGGTGATCGGGAGGGCGGGCCGAGTGCCCCACCGGTCTCAGGCAGCGGGTGGCCGGAGGAGACCCGTACCCGGGGCACGGGCATGGATGATCCGTTTGAGGGAGACGCCACGCGGATCGATATCTCTGAAGATGATCTCCCCTTCTAAATGGACGAAACGGCTAAGACGAATGAAGAGAAGGGAGGTTTTGCGATGGCGCGCAAGGGCCGAGGAGGTAAGCGGCGACGCGTATGTAATTTTTGCGTGGACAAGATCGATCGGGTGGATTACAAGGATGCCGACCGGCTGCGGAAATACATGACTGAGCGCGGCAAGATTCTCCCGCGGAGGATCTCGGGCAATTGTGCTCGTCACCAACGTCAGGTGACTGTGGCTGTAAAGCGGGCCCGCCAGGTTGCGCTGTTGCCCTATACGGTGGAATAACGCATCAGGATCCATACAGACAAGAAGGGGCGTGCGGGCTGATCCGGGCGCCCCTTCTCGCTGGGGATGCGTGCGAGCAAGGCTCTACGATGAGCAAGGGGTTTCTGCTCGGTTAGGGGCGGGACGACACTTTGAACCCGGTATATCGAGAAGAGTGGGCTTTGGATCGGTGAGGGAGTCGACCAAGGCCCTTTCTAACGGCCTGCTGAGGAATGGGGCGGGGGGATGGTGCCACGGCGGTCGCACGTCCCAACGAGTCTGCCGGATATCGCGAAGGTGTCAGAAGGTCATGGAACATATTTTCCGCTCCTTTAAGGGATCTCCTGCACACCCCTAGCATGTACGCGGAAACTCAAGATATGCCGGGGCGGCGCTCGTGTCAGGTCGGCCTTCGCGGATGCAGGAGGAATTCAGGGGGCGATGTTGAATCCTTTTATCTAGGGCTTCAGAGGGGAGGGGCACCCGTGGCGACCTTTCGCCGGGACGTGGACATCGGTCGACAAGTGAAGTTGATGGAATGGATAAAGATTGAGTTACTCGACCAGGTGTCAGCTCTGTTTCGGGCATGTCATACTGGGGCTGAGGGGCTGATCGCCGACGCTTTGTCGGGCATTTTGATCAGTGTTTATGTCCTGGCTCGGCGGGTTGGCCTCTCCCCTGGGGAGATTGATCGTAAAGCACTGGAAAAGTTAACAAAAACAAAGGAAATCGGTCACGAGGCTGAAACCTGGTTCGGAGACCTCGGGGCGGTTGAAAATCACTTGAGAGGCCGTTAATTTTCCGGAAGCGGCGAATGGGGGGTCAGTGGTGAAAGTTATTTTTCTGCAAGACATCAAAGGCCAGGGCAACGCTGGGGATATCAAAGACGTGTCCGAAGGGTATGCCCGCAACTATCTCCTTCCGAGAAAACTGGCAGTGGAGGCGACGCAAGCGAATCTCCGCGCTTTACAGACCCGGGTGGAGCACAGACAGGCGCAGGAGGCCGAACGTCTGCGCCAAGCTAAAGAAACCGCGGACAAATTAAGCGGCCTCGTCGTGGAGATTACGGCCAAGTCTGGCGAAAACGGTCGACTTTTCGGTGCCGTCACCGGGAAGCAAATCGCCGAAGCTCTGGCGGCGCAAGGCCTCAAGGTGGATAAGCGCAAAATTGAACTGGAGGAGCCGATTCGCCACCCGGGCACGGTGACGGTGCAGGTTCGCCTTCATCCTGAGGTGACTGCGGATATTCGGGTTCGCGTGCTTCCCGTGTAACGGCGAGGGATGAACGGTGAGCGACAGCATGCAAGACCGGGTTCCTCCCCAAAGTGTTGAAGCGGAACAAGCGGTCCTCGGTGCGGCTCTGTTGGACGGGGCCGCCTTTCACTTGGCTCTGGAGCGCTTGACACCTGAGGATTTTTACCGCTCGGCCCATCAAAAGATTTTTCGGGCGATGGCGGAGGTGTCCTCCCGCGGAGAACCTGTGGATCTCGTCACCGTTACGGCCCGCCTCCAGGATGCGGGCCAACTGGATGAATGCGGGGGCGCTTCTTACCTCGCCGAATTGGCCCATATTGTACCGGCGACGGGAAATGTTGAACATTACATCGACCTGGTGCACGACAAATCGGTCTTGCGCCAGCTCATTCGTACAGCGACGCAAATCGCGGCGAAAGGGTACGAACCCGCCGAAGATGTCGCCGATCTTCTGGACGAAGCGGAGCAACGGATTTTTGAAATCACCCAGTCCCGGGTGGTCCGCGGCTTCATTCCGATTCGGGATATTCTGGAACAGGCTTTTGAGCGCATTGAGTATCTATATGCCAATAAAGGTCAAGTTACCGGCGTCCCCTCGGGGTTTCCCGACTTGGATCGCCTGACCTCCGGATTCCAAAAATCGGACCTGATCATCGTTGCGGCCCGGCCCAGCGTGGGGAAGACGGCCTTCGCTTTAAACATTGCCCAGAATGTCGGGGTTCGTTACGGTTTGCCCGTGGCGATTCTCAGTTTGGAAATGTCGAAAGAGCAGTTGGTGCAGCGGATGCTTTCCGCCGAAGCTAATCTCGATGCTCACAAGCTGAGGACAGGCTTTCTGGATGAACAAGACTGGCCGAAACTCACGATGGCCGTGGCCAATCTATCTGAGGCGCCGATCTATGTAGACGACACCCCGGGAATCACCATTGCGGAGATGCGGTCCAAATGTCGACGGCTCAAGGCGGAACGGGGATTGGGGTTAATCGTGGTGGACTACCTGCAGTTGATGCAAGGGAGGGGGCGGGCGGACAATCGTCAACAGGAGATTTCCGAAATATCCCGGGGTTTAAAAGCACTGGCGAGGGAACTGGAGGTACCGGTGATCGCCCTTTCCCAATTATCCAGGTCCGTAGAACAGCGCCAAGACAAACGGCCCCTTTTGTCTGACATTCGCGAATCGGGATCGATCGAGCAGGATGCGGACCTCGTGGCGTTTCTCTATCGCGAAGATTACTACGATCCAGATACCGATCGCAAAAATGTGATTGAAGTGATCATTGCCAAACAGCGAAACGGGCCAACAGGTAAAGTCGAGATGGTGTTCCTCAAGAATTTCAACAAATTTGTCAACCTCGAACGGGTGTCCGCGGGAGAGGGGCCCCCTTGACCGGGGGACCCCGGCGAGGGGAAACGCCTATGTCCAGTAGAGCCGCACATTGTCCCCGGTGTGAAGGGGCGTGGTGAATGTCGCCTCGGCCCCATTGACCTCCACGTGAAACGACCGGGCATCGGCAGGTCGCAACTTCTCGGGATCGATCACTCGAAACAGGTCGCTGATGATCCATTCGCCAACTTGTCCGTCCCAGACTTCCACCCAGTCGTCGCCGTCTCGAAGCGGCGCCCCGGGGTCAGCCGGGCGCCCGTTGCACCGGAACGCCCTATAATCTTCCCCGTCCAATCGTACCAACCGGCCGTTGACGGTGACCGTGAGGGCCGGCCGCCCGGGACTGCGTTCCGGATTCGTGACGAGCCAATCCGCCAGTACCGGAGGCGGAGCTTCCACAATCTCGATCCGGTCCCCCGCGGCCACCACAGTTCCCGGTTCGGCCGCCCCCCCGTTCAATGTCACGATCCAGTTGGGGTGAACGTGCTGAACGGATCTGCCATTCCATGTAAAATGAATTTCTCGTTGGGAGAACGCTTCGGGTCTCCCGACATCTTCAAGCACATCTTGCAACCGCTCGGGGATGTACGCCTCGATCGTGGCCCGGTCAATCACCGGGGTGTCCGGCTTCACCCGGTCTCCGTTCATGAAAATGCGCGGCGGCACGGGCCGGGATTCACCATTCACGTACACCGACAAACTTTGTAAGGGCGGAATCAAATCTTCGATTCGGCACCAAGCGTCTTTCCCGTTTTCTCCGGGTCGCACCTCGATATGATCCCCGCTGGTGACCGGCGAGCCCAGTGTGGCAGGTGAACCATTCAGCCGGATCTCCGGCCCTGACCCCGGTGAGCCCGGAAGAATGCGCCTCTCTCCTCCGATGGTCACCGTCAAGGCGGCGCCAGGGCGGCCAAATAGAGAACGGATGTGGATACCCGCTTGAATCAACGCATCCCCCACCGTGAGATCTCGAAAATCGAACAGGTGTACCTCCGCACTGCCGACCCGAACCGCGGCGGTCTGAACCGGATGTTCCAAGGCAGCCAGGGCGATTCCCAGGGGCGTCACACCGTCCGGACCCTTGAGTCTAGCCGGGATTCTGGCGAAACCTGCCACATGCTCCACGGACCGGACAGCGACGCGGTCCGGGGGAAGGCCCAACTTCCGGGCCAGACTCTCCGGCAGCCCCGGTGTCAGGCTTCCTCCGCCGATCAAGAGCACCGCTGCGGGAGGCCGGCCGTTCAGGCTCAGAATTTCCCGGGCAATAAGTTCTGACAGCCCGTTCACGGCGGAGGCCATAGACTGAATGAATTCCGGGCCAGGCACTTTTCGGCTATGACCCAGGACGTCGGTAAAGCGTATTTCCTGATATTGCCAGCTCCGCTTTGCTGTCTCCGCCGTGTCAAAGTCCAAAAGCCAGGTTTCCGCCAGAGCTTCGGTAATTTCGTCCCCTGCACTCGGAACCATTCCGTAGGCGACGACCGTACCCTCTGCGGTCACGGCAATGTCGGAGGTTCCGGCTCCCACGTCCACCAGAACCAAGTTCAGCTTTCGCATGGAGGCCGGGATGAGGGCGTGGATCGCGGCGATAGGCTCCAACGTCAGGGCGCGCATCCGTAGGTCTGCGGCTTCCAAGGCCGCAGCCAACGATTCGACCACCACCTTTGGCAAAAAGGTGCCGATGACCTCGGCGCCGGCCTCCTGTCCTCTTTGCCCGAGGAGATTGCCGATCGCCGTCCCATCGAGTTCGTATTCGACGACGGAATAACCTACACAATGATAACGTCCGGCAGACTCTTCGTCCCCCGCCAATTCTCGGCGAGCCTGTTCCAGCGCTTCTAATTCTAACCCGCGAACAGCGTCCGCCTCTAAACGGGAACCGTTCACGGCGCGAACAGCCTTTCCCCGGCAGGTTTTCAGCGCTCGGCCGGCGGCGGCCACCGCCACGTCCCGAAGGGGACCGACCTTTTTTTCCAACCGTCCCTTGAGACGCCGGATAAGCTCGGCGACCCGGGGTATGTCGTGAATTTGTCCGTCCAACATAGAACGAGTTTCATGTTCCAGAATTTCGACCGCCTTGATCGTTAATCCCTTTGTTCCGGGAATGGCGGTGAGCCCGACGACAGTTCTCGTCCCAATGTCCAGCGCAAACAATGGCTCCGACTTTTCCGAAACCACAATGCTCCCCCCTCTGCGGCCGCAGATGGGCGCATAGCTGTAATTTACCCTTCTATTACATTCGTCGCCTTGGGCGCGCCTCCCTTTAACCCGAACGATTGACGGCGTATGATGGGGAAACGTTCGGGCTTCCGTTGACACGCACGCCGGGGGCTGCTAGACTGGGGGCGGTGACCGCTCTGAGTTGCGCAACCCGCAACGGGGCAGGTTAAGAGACGGAGGTGTCTGCGGGTGGCAACCGTCGTTGTGGTCGGGACCCAGTGGGGCGATGAAGGGAAAGGGAAGATTACCGATTACCTTGCCCAACGCGCTGAAGTGGTCGCCCGGTATCAAGGCGGCAATAATGCTGGGCACACGATTTATCTAGATGGTCAGGAGTACAGATTGCATTTGATTCCATCAGGAATTTTATATCCGGATAAACTGTGCGTCATCGGGAATGGAATGGTGGTGGACCCCGCTGCGCTGGTGGAAGAGATTCGATACCTTGAGCAACGGGGTATGTCGGTGAGCAACCTCCGAATCAGTGATCGGGCTCACGTCGTGCTTCCTTATCACCGGCGATTGGACGAGTTGGAGGAACAACGCCGGGGAAACGGAAAGATCGGAACGACCCGCAAAGGAATCGGTCCTTGTTATATGGATAAGGCGGCCCGGGTGGGAATTCGAATGTGCGACCTGCTCGAACCCGAGGTGTTCGCGGAGAAACTGGCCGACAATTTGGCACAAAAGAATCGTCTTTTCGAAAAAGTCTACGAGGTGGAAGGGTTTCACTTGGACGAGATCCTCGACGAGTATACGGCGTATGCCGAGATACTGCGTCCCTATATTACGGATACGTCGGTGGTTCTTAACCGCGCCATTGACGAAGGCCGAGATATCCTCTTCGAAGGGGCTCAGGCGAGTATGCTCGACATTGACCAAGGCACGTATCCTTACGTGACCGCTTCCAATCCTGTGTCTGGCGGTGTGTGTATCGGAGCCGGGGTGGGCCCGACCAAGATTGACCGGGCAATTGGCGTGGTAAAGGCTTACAGTACCCGGGTTGGCGACGGCCCGTTTCCCACGGAAATGTTTGACGATGTGGGTCGGGAAATTCGGGACAGGGCGGGGGAATACGGGACAACCACGGGTAGGCCCCGCCGCATCGGCTGGCTGGATGCAGTGGTGGTTCGCCACGCTCATCGGGTGAGTGGGCTGGACGGATTGGCGGTGACCCGCTTGGACATTCTGTCCGGTCTCGACGAGTTGAAGATCTGCACCGGCTACCGATACCGGGGACAAGTCCTCGACGAATTCCCCGCGAGCCTGCGGGTTCTTTCGGAATGTGAACCCATCTACGAGACGTTACCGGGATGGCGGGATAACCTCGACACCGTCCGGAGCTACGAAGACCTCCCCGAGGCTGCCCAAGGGTATGTCGAGCGCATCGCAGAACTGGTGGACACCCCGCTCTCGCTGATTTCCACCGGGCCAAACCGTGAACAGACCATCGCCCTGGGCGAAATCTTCGTATCTAGACGCTAGCCTTTTCGGTCGGTATGGGAGACCCCGAGGGAGTCAAAAAAATCCTCTTGGGGTCTTGCATCTGAGCCGGGGGCGTGGTATAGTATAAACCGTCGTCGACGTTCGCCACTCTGCTGGGTGGTTGCGGGGCATGAGAGCCATTAGCTCAGATGGTAGAGCACCTGACTTTTAATCAGGGTGTCGCAGGTTCGAGTCCTGCATGGCTCACCAACACCGGACTGTGCCGAACCGGTACCGTCGCCACCAATGGTGCGGGGATAATAGGAGATCGGGATGGGCGGTTAGCTCAGCGGGAGAGCACTCGCTTCACACGCGAGGGGTCACTGGTTCGATCCCAGTACCGCCCACCATTTTTATGTCTTGGAGCTGTAGTGTAGAGGCCCATCACGCCTGCCTGTCACGCAGGAGATCGCGGGTTCGAATCCCGTCAGCTCCGCCAACGCCGGGTCGACCCGGGGTCGACCTTTGTGGCTCGGTAGCTCAGTCGGTAGAGCAGAGGACTGAAAATCCTCGTGTCGGCGGTTCGATTCCGTCCCGAGCCACCATTGGTTGAATCGATTGAAAAGCCACCTCTCCGTCCTGGAGGGTGGCTTTTTTTCTAGGAGGTCCTGGGTTGATCAAACTTTTGCCCCGAAACTTCGCAGTAGGTTGAGCACCCCTTCGGTTTCATTGTCGGGAACGACGGCGGTGACCAACCAGTTGGTCCCGATGGCATCTGGGTCCTCTTGGTCCGCCATGCCCGAGGCCGACGGATGGACGGCTGCCAAGGGGCTTTCGTCCCGGTCGATAACTCCGTTTCCGAGGGTGAGGTTGGCGAGGCTGGGGATGTGCCCAGAGATCGTGGTGTGATGCAGAGGAGCCGGCCCTTCGGGAAAGGAGCTGACGGAAGCTAGCTGCACCTCTGAGAATCCTCGTTGCCGCAGGGTATTCGCCGCGTGACAAGCCCTTTCAAAAGAACGAAAGTATGCGAGAATCGATCGCTCGCCCATGGTGCCCCCTCCGATCTGTGGGTGGTCAAGCCGAAACTTCCCGCCCTTACAACCACAGTGTTCCCCGTTGGGATGTATTTTAGGGGCCCCTCGCCCCATTACGGTGTCCGCAACTGCAAAGACTTACCCGGCACGGGTTGCCAAATCGGCCCCCCGCCGGCACAATAGAAGGGGACATGGAAAAGAGCGGGTCAGGTTTTCGGAGGAGGCGTCGATGGCGTGTTTTCTTTCAGTGTGCTGGCGAGCGGAAGCTCCGGAAATGCAGTACTGGTCTTGGCGGACGATGTGCGCCTCCTGATCGATGCCGGGATCAGCGCTCGGCGATTGGACCGCTCCCTGCAGCAGCACGGGGTCAACCCGGACCAGTTGACGGCGGTGGTGGTGACCCACGAACACCGGGACCACGTCCATGGATTGCGGGTGTTCGCCCGGCGCCATGCGGTGCCGATCTGGGCCACCGGAGGGACCTGGACGGAACTCGGTGATCTTTCCGCCGAGGTTGGCAGTGAACGCTGTTTTACGCTCACAGCGGGAAAGGTGGTTTATTTTGGCGGGGTTGCTGCAGAACCGGTCGCTGTCTCCCATGACGCCCGGGAACCCGTGATGTTTTGCTTTCATCACGAGGGGAAAAAGCTCGTGCTGGCCACAGACCTGGGTTTTGTCGGGGACCGCTTGCGCGGCGCCATCGCCGACGCGGATGCGTATATTCTCGAATCTAACCACGATGTCGGGATGCTGCGGGCCGGTACCTATCCGTGGCACCTGAAGCGGCGAATCCTGGGGGACAAAGGGCATCTGTCCAACGAAGCGGCGGGGGAGACCCTGGCCGAAGTGATCGGCAACCGGACAACCCGGGTGGTGTTGGCCCACCTGAGTGAAGAAAACAATGCGCCGCAGGTCGCAAGAACCGCGGTACAAGCCATTTTGATGCAGGAAGGTCTGGGGCATCTTCCGATTGAGGTGGCTCCGAGACACGAGTCGACGCCTCTTTATGCCGTGGGGTGATCTCCCGATTGAAGGGCCTTGGGTTTGCCGTGGCCGACCCGGGCGTCCAACTCCCGAACCTTGCGAAGGATTTCCTCTCGTTTTGCCACTCCCGACTCGATCAACCATTCCAATAAAGCGGTCAATAACAAGGTGTTCTGATACTCCGTTTCCTTGAGATCGGCAATCAGGGCCGCCCAGTCGGGCGCTGGTTGTGTCGCCACACTTGTTTCCCCCTCTCAGCCCCGTACACCAGCATTCTCGTCCATGACAGATGGTTCTATACACAACAAATCCACCAGATCTCCACCGCTTTTCCAAAGGGCTGAATCTTCGCCGACGAATGCGTTCTTTCATTGAGAAAGGGCGCTGCCAGTCGGTATAATGGAGGCAGTCGGGCTGTCAAGGGCATGCTCGGCTCGGGATAAGGAGGTTTAAAACGGATACAAATTATGTGTGTGAATCATGGTGAATATGGTAATATAAAACCATGAGATACTACTCGATCGGCCAAGTCGCTAAGTTGTTGGGCGTGTCTGTCGATCGCGTTCGAGCGTGGGAAAAGCAGGGCAAGATCCGCTGTATTCGATTGCCGTCCGGGCACCGGAGGTATCCCGAAGAAGAGGTGAGACGAATTCTGGGGCAACCCCCGGTGGCAGAAGGCGGGGGGCGGGTGGCGGTCTATGCGCGGGTCTCCACCCGCAAGCAGGCGGAAGCGGGCCATCTCCAGCGGCAGAAGGAGCGGCTGCTGGCCCATGCGGCTCTCAAAGGTTACCGGGTGGTTCACGTGTTTGACGATATGGCGTCGGGGCTGAACCCGAATCGCCGGGGACTGAAACGATTGGTCAAGACCCTGGAGAATCGGGAAATCGACCGGGTGCTGATTGAGTATCCCGACCGGCTGGCGCGATTTGGGTTCGAGTACCTGGAGTGGATCACCCGGATGTGCGGGGCGAGCATCGAAATCGTGGCCGAGAAAGAACCGGAGGACGCACACAGCGAGTTGGTGCGGGATTTATTGGCCATCGTCACGTCGTTTTCCGCGAGGCTTTACGGAGCCCGGGGCGGGCGCGCGGTTCGCAAACGGTTTCGGGAGTGGATGAAGGATGCCGAGGCTGAAGCGAGAGGGCATGAGTCTCACGATCTGCGGGGAGTGGTTCCCGGAGACAGGGGGACTCCCCCGGTCTGAGGCGTGGGCCCGGGGAGAGGAAACCGCCTTGGAGACGGAGATGCGGCTGTTTGGGTCCTGCATGCGGTGGGCGTTTGGCAGGTTGCAGGAAGGCCTGTCCCGGGAGGAGATCAAGAAACGGGGGCAGGTGCTTTTTGGCCTTAACTCCCGGTATGTGGACGACGCCCGGCTGAAGGCCCAGGCGGTGTGGGACTCGCAAAAGGAGCTTCTCTGATCGGGGTGCTGGCGAAGGTCGTGGTGGATATGGCCCAACTCCTGGGGAAACCGCTGGTGATGGAAGATTTGGCGTTTGGGAAAGACCGGCTGGACACGGACCGGCGGTTCAACCGGATGGCGAGCCAGTTTCCGTATGCAAAGGTGTCGGAAGCCCTGCTGCGGCGGGCGTGGAAAGAGCGGGTCGGGGTCAAGGCCGTCAATCCCCGGCACACCTCCACCATCGGGCACTGGAAGTATGAGAGGCGCTACGGGGTGGTGATCCATTGTTCTGCGGCACTCACCATTGGCCGCCGGGCGCTGGGGTGCCGGGAGAAAATCACCCGGGAATTGCGGGAGAGGATTCACAAGCTGAAGGCGCAGAAGGGTCGGTTCTTGCCGAAGGAAGGACAAGGGATGACCCGGAGTGTCAAAGCCCTCTTGGGACGGCTGGAGAAGAACGTGGTTGTGCACAATGGGTTGGCCACGTGGCAACAAGAGCGATTTCAAGAGATTGGCGTTGGCGCTTCGGTGACCCGTTTCGCCGGGATCGGGAAAACCGGTAGGCGTCCTGACAGGACGCAGGAGGCGGGACCGGAAGGTTCCCAGGGTCCGGTGCCGTTTGTTGCGGAACGTGGGTTCCCGCAAGGCCGTGCAACGGACGTCCGGACTCTGCCGTTCTCCTGTTCGGGTGGGACTCCCGGGCCGAGGTCTCCTGTCGCGTGTCCGAAGGGACAAATCCAACATCCGGAAGGAGGCGAACGCCTGGTCTGGAGGCCGGTCTGCTGGAATCTCAGATTCAAGCAGATTTTTTGAACCAGGTTTGACGATGGGTTTCTACGATACGGATGCGGAAGGCATGAGGCCCAGACGTCGTGGTCCGCTGTCGTGGCTAGCCGTGATCGTGGTGTCGGCGATGATCGGGTCGATTGCGACCATGCTTTTTCTTCCAGCGATGATACGGAGTCATCTATTGAGTTTGCCAGTCGCCCAAGCGCCCGGGACGAATCTCTCGCCGCCTTCCGGTGTACAACAGACCGTGAGTTATACTGTCGACACGGGGATCGTCCAAGCGGTGAATAAAGTAAAGCCGGCCATTGTCGGAGTTGTCAACGTGGCCAAGGTGCCCGACTTCTGGCGTGGTCAAGTGGTCCAAAAGGACCAGGGAGTGGGGTCAGGGGTGATTTTTGACCCCCGGGGCTACGTGGTCACGAATAATCATGTGGTCGAAGGGGCCAGCGCCGTGGAGGTGGTCCTGGCGAACGGACAGCGAGTGAAAGCCTCCATTGTGGGCACAGATCCGCTGACCGATCTGGCCGTTCTCCGCATCCCCGCTGACCAAGTCAAGGCGGATATGGTGGCTGCCTTTGGGAATTCCGATACGCTTCAGCCCGGTGAACCAGCGATTGCCATTGGCAATCCCCTGGGTTTGGAGTTTCGTCAAACAGTGACCGTGGGGGTGATCAGCGCCACGGGTCGAACCTTGCCCATTACCGATAGTCAAGGCCAGGTAGTGTGGGAGCAAGATGTCATTCAAACGGATGCGGCCATCAATCCGGGCAACAGCGGTGGAGCGCTGTGCAACATCGAAGGTCAGGTGATCGGCATCAACAGTTCGAAGATTACCCAAACCGCCCAGGGGCCGGTGGAAGGATTGGGGTTCGCGATTCCGATTAACGAGGCGAAACCCATCATTCAGCAACTGATCACCAATGGCAAGGTGATCCGCCCGATCCTCGGTATTACTGCCGTATCCCTGCAAGAGTTGCCCCTTGAGAGTCGGCCTCAGGTGCCGGTGGATTATGGAGTGGTCGTCGACCAGCCAACCGCTGGAGCAGCTGCGGCAGGCCTGCAAGAGGGAGATGTGATCGTGCAGGTCGACAACACCGCCGTGCACAACGTCTCTGATTTGCGCAAGGCACTGTTTGTGAAAAAGCCGGGAGATACCGTATCGGTGACCTTTTATCGCGGACAGCAAAAGCTTACGGTGAATGTGAAATTGTCCGCTGCTCCATAGAAGGCGGAGTGTGATCGTATGCCTCAAGGTGCAGAGGCCGGCTTGTGCCGGCCTTCACCGTTTTCAACCCGTCTTCTTTCCCGGGTTTCATGTACCGCGAAATCAAATCGGCAATCTTGGCAGGTGATGGAGCGATGAACCGACGGTCCCATTCTGACGGACTCCGGGTTTCTCCGGGCCCGACGCAGGACCCGGGCTCCGACCTTTGGGCAGCTTGTGGGGAATGCGTGGAATACGTCCTCGACGAATACCTGGAGAAAACTGGTTATGTCCCGAACCTCGAACCGATTTCCTTGACTCCGAACCCCAAGCCATTCTGCGTGCGGTGTGGGGATCCGGCCGATTATCTGCTCGCGCCAGGGGGTGTCATCGATCCAGGTCCACATCCTCGCCGTTGGTAAGCTCAAAGAGCGATATTGGGCGGAAGCCGCTCAGGCTTACCTGAAGCGCCTGTCCTTTTATGCGGATGTCTACCTCGACGAAGTGCCCGACCAGCCCGTGCCCAAAACCCCCAATCCAGGCGAACGCGATGGGGTGTTGGCCGCGGAGGGGGAGGCGCTTCTCGGGCGAATCAAGGATCGGGATTGGGTAACCGCGTTGACCTTGGATGGTCGACGTTGGACGTCCGAACAATTTGCGGAACAATGGCAGGGCTGGATGAGCCGCGGGGCTGCTCGATATGTCTTTGTCGTCGGGGGGACTCTAGGCCTCCATTATCGGGTCACCCGGCGGGCAGATGCCCTTTGGTCTTTATCTCCCCTCACCTTTCCCCACCAAATGGCCCGGGTGATCGTCCTGGAGCAGCTCTACAGGGCCTTCCAAATCCTGCGGGGTGGCACTTATCACCGATGATCAGGTCAATGCCTCCAAGCGCTCCGAGATCGATCTTGATTCATGAGTTCTTTTGAATTTCTCTACTCAATTTTTACTGGACTTCAACGGGGGGTTCATGTTCATTTCCTACCATGGGAAGGAGGTGGGCTGATTACAACCTATCCCAGGAGGTGGACATCGTGCCAGCGTTGAAGACCAGGGCTTTTCAATGGAGTGCCCTCGCCCTTTTGTCGGTTTCGGTGTGGTTGGCGGGATGTGGATCTCAAGGGGCTACGGCCCCGTCGGAGGGTGCAGCTCTGGCCGGCTCCATTTCCGGGGCCTTGCACTTCTACACGTCGCAACCCGACACCGATGCCAACAAATTGGTTCAAGCCTTTAAGGCCAAATATCCCGGGGTTCAGGTGGATGTCTTTCGCTCTGGTACCGAAGAGGTGATCGCTCGCCTCAACACCGAGGCCCAGGCGGGATCGCTGGGGGCGGACGTCATGCTGTTGGCCGATGCCCCGACCTTTGAAGCGCTAAAAAAGAAAGATCTCCTGATGCCCTATCAACCCCCGGGTTCTAACCAGATTCCTCAAGTACTGGTCGATCCTGATCACATGTACACCCCGACGAAAATGATTCCCGTCGGGATCATCGTAAACACCAAGCAGTTTCCGGACCCTTCCGGGGTGGACTGGAAAACGCTCATTGATCCCGCCAATCGCGGCAAAGTGGTGACCCCCAGTGCTCTCTACTCGGGGGCCGCCGCGTACACCGTCGGCGTATTTCGGAATCAATCGGACCTTGGCTGGTCGTATTTTCAACACCTGAAAAACAACGATGTGATGACGGTTAAAGGGAACGGGGACGTGGTGAAACGGGTGGCCACCGGGGAGCGGCCCTTGGGAATCATCGTGGATTTTATGGCTTTTCGGGCTAAGGATCAGGGTTCTCCCGTGGCTTTTGTGTATCCCAAATCCGGGGTTCCGGTGATCACTGAGCCCGTGGCCATTGCGAAGCAAAGCCGCAACCCTGCTGCGGCCAAAGCTTTCGTGGACTTCATTCTCTCCGATGAGGGCCAGAAACTGGAAACGAGTCTCGGGTACATGCCGATCCGCCCCGAGATCCAGCCTCCTGCCGGGCGCCCATCGCCGTCAGACTTGAAAGTTCTCTCCGCACCGACGGAGCAGTTGGCGGCTGAGCGGGATCAAGACAAAAAAGAGTGGAGTGCCCTTTTTGGGAACTGAACGCCGATCCAAAAGAGCCGGGGTAAGCAGAGGATTGTGGCTGCCCGGCGTTCTCCTCATCCTGGTCACTTTATATCCGATGGTCCGACTGGTGTGGACTTCTTTCCAAGGGCCCGGAGGGGGATTCTCCGTGGCGGCCTACCAGGCCGTGATCGGTCATCCCTTGTGGGGACAGGCCTGGCGCAACACAGGGATCGTGATGGGGGCGTCCACCCTTCTGGCCGTAGTCGTCGGGACGGCGGGGGCGATTTTGACGGAACGGACCGACCTCTCCGGTAAACGGGGGCTGCGCCTCCTGTTCTTGATGCCCATGTTTATCCCGTCCTACGTCCTTTCCATTGCCTGGTTGCAATGGGCCGGAGCCGAGGGTTTGTTAAACGCGCTCCCCTTCTATTCCTTTGCCCTTTCCTGGCTGGGCGGGGGTTTAGGGGGGATCTGCGTGGTCATGGGAGCCAGCCATGTCCCCGTGGTGTACCTGCTTGTCGCGGCCGCTCTTCACGCAGTGCCAGGAGATTATGGGCGCGCGGCGCGAATCTCCGGTGCCGGTCCTTGGAAAGCTTTTCTAACGGCGGAGCTTCCCTTGCTCATGCCCGCGGTGGCTTCTTCCGCGTTGATCAGCGCCGCCGGTGCCATGGACAATTTCGGAATTCCGGCTTTTCTCGGCATTCCTCAGAATGTGGTTGTGCTGGCCACGTTTCTTTACCAACTGGCCATTGGACTGGGACCCGGGGCTTTTCGTCAGGCGGCTGCTTTGGCAACTCTGATGGCAATGTTGGCTGTCCTGCTGGTTCTCCTACAGGGGCTTGGTTGGCGGAGTGCCCGTTATCGGCTGACGGGTCCCTCCAGCCCCAAGCCGCCCCTTCCTCTCGGTCGGGGTAAAATTCCTGCTGTTTTCGGACTTGGGTTGTGGTTGGTGTTAACCGCGGTGGGGCCCTTGGTCGCACTGCTGCTCACGTCGGTGACGCCGGCCTATGGGGTTCCTCTCACATGGAAAAATATTACTACTGAGCACTACTTGGCGGTGTGGTACGCAATCCCTGCCGTTCTTACGGGGTTTTGGAACAGTCTGAGCCTCAGCATCCCCACGGCTCTTCTGGTCCTGTTTCTGGCCCGGCCGATCGGGAAGGCCCTGGCCAGGGGGAGTGCGCCGGCAGCCCGGGGCCTGGACATCCTGGGGGTGATTCCTTATGCGCTTCCGGGCATGGTAATCGCTTTGGCCGTGCTGTTGACGTACTGGCGACCGTGGCCTGGAGTGGATCTTGCAGTCAGCGGCTGGATTCTTCTTCTTGCCGCTTATATCGCTCGGTTTTTCACCCTTGGCGTTCGGGTCTGGGTGGCGGCTTGGGTCCGCGTGACTCCGGAGCTTGAAGAAGCGGCCCGAATCAGCGGTGCTTCTGAAGGCAAGACCCTTCGCCACATCATGTTTCCCCTTCTCCGGCGGGATGTGATGGGAGGGGTTCTACTGATCGCCATGTTCGCCTTCACGGAACTCACGGTGTCCTCTCTTCTCGCCGGGGCGGATGGGATGACCATCGGCATGGCACTGTTTAATCTCGAATCGGGTGGATACACCTTGGAGAGTGCGGCCCTCGGGACGATTCTGACGGTGCTCAGCACCGGGGCTGCGGCCCTGATGATGACGAATCCGGCGTCCGGGGCGATCTACGGAGAAAGGGGGGTGAGCGATGGCATTGATCCGCATCGAAGGGCTGCGCAAAAGGCTGTGGGTGGATCGGAATCGCCCTTCAATGCAGACGGATCAGTCCGGGGATGAAAGGGGGAACCCGGGAGCGGATCAGACGCTGGGCTCAAGGACGGTGTACGCCCGCGGAGACGTTGACCCCGGGAGCTGTATACGCCAAAATTCCCTTGATGCGAACGAGAGGGTAGCGCTGGAGCTTCGAGAGGTCAGCTTGACCTACCCAGGGTCCCGGGAACCCGCGGTGAATGAAGTTTCTCTCTGCGTGCGTCCCGGGGAGTTCGTGGTGATCCTCGGTCCGTCCGGATGTGGGAAAAGCACCCTCTTGCGCCTCATCGCCGGATTTGAAGCGCCCGACCGGGGGGAAGTGGTGATCGCTGGCCGACGGGTGAGCCGGGCCGGGGAGGAGTCACTGCCGCCCGAGAAACGGAAGATCGGCATGGTCTTTCAGTCGTATGCTTTGTGGCCGCACAAAACAGTCCGCAAAAACTTGAGTTTTCCGCTGGAACAGAGACCCATTGGAAAAAATGAACGGGAGAAACGGGTGGATGAAGCCATCGAGCGTTTCCAGCTCCACGGCCTCGGCCATCGACTGCCCGCACAACTGTCGGGCGGCCAGGCACAGCGCGTGGCATTGGCCCGGGCCCTGATCGCCGAGCCTCCCCTTGTGCTCATGGACGAACCCCTCAGCAACCTCGATGCGGTTCTCCGCCAAACCATGTTAGAGGAGCTGGAGGCCATGAAAGGGAGCTGGGCGCCCGCCGTGGTGTACGTCACCCACAACCGGGAGGAGGCCATACGCCTTGGGAATCGGATCCTCGTCTTCCAGCGAGGCCAGTTGCTGCAGGATGGATCCCCTGCGGATATCTACCATTCACCGCAAACGACGTTTGTGGCAGATTTCGTTGGAGAGTCGAATTATATCAAAGGGCGTGTGGAATCCGAGGCGGCCCCGGGCTTATTTTTAGTGCGCACCATGGATGGGGCCCTGCTTCCGGCCCGGGGAGCCCGGGGGGTTGTGACCAACCGCCCGGTAACCCTGCTTGTTCGGCCCGAGTGGGCCTCCTTGGTTGCCGCCTCGTCCGATTCCAGGCCAGGCGACACCGGCGACCTCAACCCAGAGGCATTCCCAGCTGAAGAATCTCCGGCGTTCGTCACGTCGATTCGCTACCTCGGGCAGACCTCCACCTACACCATTGCCCGGAAAAATCGCACATTTACCGTCACAGATCTGGGAGGACCCCGCTTCCACCCCGGGCAGGCCGTCTCCCTCCGCATCCACGACGCCTGGATCATGCCGGATGCAGCCGACCCGGATCCCGCGCCGGTTGGATGGCCCCGGACGTAGCCATCGCCTCGAGGAACGCCCCGGCGATCGCCCGGTGGCCCGCAGGGTTTGGGTGCACCGGGCGACGCCAGGGGATGCGTTGCCCATCTCCGAGCCGGCCCCGGCGATAACCCTCAATCCACTCGGGCTGCCGCCCTTCAAACAACAGGTGCAGAGGCACGATCACGGTGCGCCCGCTTGCTTGGGGAAGAATCACGCGCTGATTGAATTCGGCCACCGCCCAGCAGGCGAGGTGACTTTCCGGATACGGGTTATACACCGAACCCAGGAACACCCAACCGCTCGTCTGGGTTTTCACCCTCGCCAGTGCCGCGGCCAGATTCCGGCGGGATTGCTCCAGGAGTACAGGCAGGCGGTCCGGGCGGACGATGACCGTCCCCGCCCTCCACAAAAGGTCGTTCCCTCCGATCGTCATCACCACGATGCTTGCTTGGGGGAGCGGTTCCAGGCGGGTCTGGTGCATCAAGTCGACGGTCCGCATTCCCGGGCGGGCCAGCATCCAGGCTCGCCACGGTTTTGCGGTGGCGTCGTGCAGGCAGCGCGTTAATTGACCCACGTAGCTTCGCTCGGGACGCCCGGCTCCCACTCCTGCGGTGATCGAGTCCCCCATTCCCAACAAGACCTCCGGAATCGACGTGTCCATCCTCTTCGCCCCCAGTACTTCTCGTCCCACAGTGGTCTTTTCCGTTGTATGATGCCGCCTGCGAGGATGGCACGACGGACTCCCAAGGACGGGCTGTGGTTTGTGATCTTGTGCTCCAAAAACTCGGGCGTTTATGCGAGTCCAATCGCTTCTCGTTCCCATAAACTGAAGATGAACCGCGGCCCCGGAAAGGAGGAACCATCGTGGCCAAAGGAAAGAAATCCACCCCTTCCAAAGCTCCAAGGAAATCGCCGACGGGACGTGGCCCGGCACCGGCACTAGGTCCAGGTCCGACAACACAGGCGGCTGCCCCGAAAAGCGGGATCGACATCCTCAAGGAGAACATTCAGCGCGTCGGCAAAGACGGGCTCATCAACATGCTCAACGACGTGAAGAATGCCCGCCCTGAGGACTGGCAGAACCCCGAACGCGTCAAAGAAATGGCCCGGCGTTTTGCCCAGCAGTTCCACATCCCGGTGTCCGAAGACCGCCTCAATGCCTTCGCGAAAGCCTTCCAGGACGCCACCCGGACCGGACGTCCGGTGACCGTTGAAGAGTTGGCGAAAAAATACGGAGGCGATCGGGTGGACGACGCGACCATCAAAGAAATGAAAAAATATATCCCGAAAGTCCCGTAATCATGCGAGGAGGGTTGCACCCGTTGGGCGGCGCAACCCTCGTTTTATGGATCCAACTCCTTTGCAGCCCCGGCGATCCCCAGCCGCGGTCTCACGAACACCACGGCGGCGGTGCCAGGCCCGGGGCTTGGGCCGGGTTTCTCGTTCCTCACGAGCCCTCCGACGGGGGTGGAGCTTGACCATCCCCGCCGATTCGCTCGAACAACCGGTTTCCAATGGGGGAGTTGAGCAGTGCCCCGAGAATCGTGGCCAAATCCGCCGTACTCAAATTTCGCCCCCGGTGTTGGATCAATTTTTGCAGAATCCCAGATTCATTCAACGAATTGGCTGTGGAGAACAGGGTTTCGATCATCGTATCGGCCTGCTGGACATACTGAAGCGCCTGTTTGGTGAGCTTCCGCAGGTTTCCAAGGGAGTTGATCGAATCCTGGATAAACCGAGGGGACAGGCGTACGGAGGGCAATGTGGCTGGCGAGTCTGCTTTAAGCGATTTTTTCGCCGTCCCGGGGCTTTGGCCCGACTTGCGCGCCGGAGATGGCGTCCGACTGCGCGGTGCCGGCACCCTGGACGACCGAGGACTACTTTTCACGACCGCCACCTCCCTTTCCCGCAGCTTCTCTCACCATCCTATGGGTGGAGGCGACCTGGGGTGCTGGGCTGTCCGCCCAATGGCGAGGGGCGGATCTGGGGCTCCGACCAGTGTTAAAACGGTGCCCCGCAAACGGCTGTGCCGCTCCGGGGCGCCCCATGTTCCTTCATCTGCGCCGGGCCAAAGGTCCTTTCCCGGCGACCCCCTCTTTCTAGCGCTCCACTTCCCCGAGGAACGCCTCCATCCTTTCCATGGCGATCTCCAGATCCACCCGGGACACCGCGTAAGAGAGCCGAATATTGTTCGGCGCCCCGAATCCCGAACCCGGGACCAGGGAAACCCGGGCCTCCTCCAACAGCAATTCGCACAACCGGTCCGACGTATCGATCGTCTGACCCCGATACCGCCCCCCCAGCAGCCGCGACACGTTCGGGAACAAGTAGAATGCCCCCTCCGGCTCCGCGCAGGAGATGTAAGGCATCCGCCTGAGCCGCTCCAACACATAATCCCGCCGAGCTCGGAATTCTTCCACCACATCGGGATCAAAATGGTCCAGGGCCACCACCCCCGCCTTTTGCGCGATGGATGTGGGATTTGACGTGCTCTGGCTCTGCAGGCTGGTCATGGCCTTGATCACATCTTTTGGGCCGGCGGTGTAACCGAGCCGCCACCCGGTCATCGAAAAGGCTTTCGAGAAGCCGTTGACCACCAGGGTCTTCCGAAAAATCTCTTCGTCCAAAGATGCGATACTCACGTGCTCCACGCCGTAGATCAGCTTCTCATAAATCTCGTCGCTGATGACGTAACAATCGGCCGGGCGCAGAACCTCCGCCAAGGCCTCCAGTTCTTCCCGGCGATACACGGCTCCGGTGGGATTGCTGGGGCTGTTGAGGATCACCGCCTTCGTCTTTGGCCCCAAAGCTTCTTTTAATTGACCCGGCGTCACCTTAAAACCGGTGGACTCATCGGTCGGCAAGATCACCGGGACTCCTCCGGCCAGCCGGACTTGTTCGGGATACGTCACCCAATAGGGAGCAGGGATAATCACCTCGTCCCCGGGATCCACCAGGGTAAGCATAATGTTGAATAAAGAATGTTTCGCCCCCACCGAGACGAGAATCTCGTCCGGCTCATACCGCAAGCCATTTTCCTGTTCCAACTTCTGGCTGATCCGCCGGCGCAGCTCCATAATGCCGGCCACCGCCGTGTACTTCGTGAACCCGGCCGCGATCGCCCCCACCGCCGCCAAAGAGGCTTCGGGAGGGGTCTCAAAATCCGGTTCCCCCACGCTGAGGTTGATCACCTGTTCACCGCGGCTGACCATCGCCTTGGTCTTCGCATCAATGGACAACGTCGGAGAAGGAGCAATTCCCCGGGCCCTCGCCGACAACGACAAACCCATCTGTTTAGGCCCCCCCCAGCTCGGCGGGCAATGATTGCCCGTGCTTCTTTGCCCTTACCATACTGGAACCGGCGCCTTGCGTCAACAATCACCGGCGGGAGCGGCCCTGAAACCAATCCCACAGGTGGTCAAAGGGCGTCCTCGTTTCCCCTCGGGGCCCTGGTGGGTGAGGTGGACTTCCGTGCAAAGAGCACACCTCCATGGGCTCTGTCCCCTGTACAAAATAATCCCACTCCACCCTGGGGCAGTTTTCGGTGGCCAACTTACCGGACAGGGGATCCACCGCCACCCGGACCAACCCGGGGGGAACCGGAAAATCCGGGGATCCCGGCGCCACGGCCCCGCTCATAAAATCCGCCCAGATCTGGGAGGCCAGGGTTGACTCCGCGGGAGAAAGGAACCGGTCCTTGTCGTATCCCACCCAGGCCACCGCCACCAGATTCGGAGAGAATCCCGCCATCCAGGCGTCGGTATCCGTGGATCCCGTTTTTGCCGCCAGGGGCCGGCCCTCCAGTTCCCGCGCCACCCGGGCCCCGGTTCCCTCCGGCTCGAATACGCTTTTCATGAGGTCTGTCAGAATGAATGTCCGCTGGGGATCGGTGACCGGGGTGGTCTTCGCATCGATCACTTCCAGAGCCCGGCCTTGGGGATCCAGCACTTCCCGAACCGTCCGGGGCGTCACCTGCACTCCCCCGTTTGCAATCGCCGCGTACGCCCGGGCCAAGTCCAGGGGAGACACCGGGAATGCGCCGAGCGCCAAGGATGGATAGGGTTGCAACGGCTCGGTGATGCCGAGTTGCCGGGCCATCTCCACCACCGCTTGGGGGCCCACTTTCATGATGGTGTCCACGGCGTACACGTTGTCCGACCGGGCTATGGCCTCTCTCATCGCCACCGGACGGTATAAATAATGATTGGCATAGTTGTGCACCTCGTAGGTTTGCCCATGTCCGTAGGTGACCGTCGTCGGTTCGCTGACAAAGGATGCGGTGGGGGTCATTCCCCGATGCAGGGCCGTGAGATACAAAATGGGCTTAAAGGACGAACCCGGCTGTCTCTGGGCGAGTACTCGGTCATAGGAGCTGGTTCTATAATCTGTTCCTCCCACCCAGGCCTTGATGTCCCCGGTGTGGGGATCCAGTGCCACGAAGGCGGCCTGAAGGCCACTTCCCTTTGGAATCGCCCGGGCGACAGCTTCTTCCGCCAGGCGCTGAAGCTTCGGGTCCAGTGTGGTGTAGATGGAGAGCCCCCCTTTGGCCAAGGCCGATTCCGGCACATCGTACCCAGAGCTGAGCTCCCGGGTGACATCATCCAGGAAATACGGCGCAGGCCGGTCCGGGGCGGGCTGCCGGGCCAAAGGCACGGGTTCTCGCCAAGCCCGGTCCGCCTCCGCCTGACTGATCATTCCCGCCCGCACCATCGCCTCCAGTACCTGCTTTTGCCGTTCTTTCGCCGCTTGAAAATGATGGATTGGATCATACACACTCGGTCCCCGGGGCAGCCCCGCCAACAGGGCACACTGGGCCAGATCCAGGGACTCCACGGGCTTGCTAAAATACGTCAAAGACGCCTCCCCCACCCCCGTGGCGCCGTGGCCAAAATAGATGGAATTGAGGTAGCGTTCCAAGATCTCATCCTTGGAGGCGTGCATTTCAAACTGCAGGGCCAGGATGGCTTCGTGGATCTTTCGGGTCCACGTGCGGTCCTGGGTGAGATACAGGTTTTTGACCAACTGTTGGGTGATGGTGGAACCGCCTTGGACGGCCGCCCCTTCCCGGATGTCGACCCAAAGCGCCCGGAGGATACCCCGCCAGTTGAGGCCTCCGTGCTGATAGAACTGGGCGTCTTCCGAGGCGATGACCGCTTCTTTCATCGCCGTGGGAATCCGGGTTAAGGGCACATAGTCGCGTTGGTCCGTCCCCCCGTACAACTGTGCGATAACCGATCCGTCCGCCCCGTACACCACCGTCGGGCGCGTATCGCCACCCGGGGGCAGGGGGGCGAAGCGCAGGTAAAGCACCGCCAAGCCGGCCAGGCCGATTCCCATGGCGCCCGCCGCCAACCATATTCTCCACGTTCGTCTGATCGGATTGCGGCCAGGCCGCCCCAGGGGAGGCAGGGACCCCGGGGACGGCGCGGAAGAATTCGAGGGAACAGGAACATCAGATAAACGATTCACAATGCCTCCCCGCCTTTCCTTATCCCCAGTATGGGCGCCGTATCGCCGGTGCAAACTGTCCCTACCGTCCCATCATTCAGAACCTGGCCTCGGCGGGGAGAATGCGTTGTCCGCGCCTGTGTTCTGGTATAATACCTACGTCTAAGAAGGGTCAGCGGGGGGTGCCCCGGAAAGGACGTGTCCCATGGAGCTCTGGTTTACCGAAAAACAAACGGAAAACTTCGGGATTACCGCCAAGGTGTCCAGGACTTTGCACACCGAGCGGACTCCGTATCAGCAAATCGATGTGCTGGAGACGGTGGAATACGGAAGAATGCTGGTGCTGGATGGCATGGTGATGTGCACGGATCGGGATGAATTTATCTACCATGAAATGATCGCCCATGTACCGCTGTTTACCCACCCCGATCCGAAGCAAGTGTTGGTGATCGGCGGGGGAGATGGGGGTACGATTCGCGAGGTGGTGAAACATCCCCGGGTGGAGAGGGCTGTGCTGGCGGAAATTGACGAGCGGGTCATTGCCGTATCCCAAGAATATTTTCCGGCACTCTCTCAGGGGTTCGCCGATCCCCGGGTAAAGATCGAGGTGGGGGATGGGATCGCCCACGTCAAAGCCAACAAGGACACCTACGACGTGATTCTCGTGGATTCCACAGAACCCATTGGGCCGGCGGAAGGGTTATTTGCCCGGGAATTTTACGAGGGAATCTATGAGGCGCTTCGGCCCGGAGGGGTGTTTGTGGCCCAGACGGAGTCCCCGCTGTTCAACGCGGCTCTGATTTCCCGGATCTGGCGGGATATTGCTTCGATCTATCCGGTGACGCGGCTGTATTTGGCGCCGGTGCCCACCTATCCCACGGGGATGTGGAGTTTTACACTGGGATCAAAGGGGCCTGATCCCCTGCAGGCGGAAGGTGAGGACGAAACGCCCATAGACACCCGGTACTACACCCCGGAGGTTCACCGGGCTTCCTTTGCCCTGCCTCGTTTTGTCGAGGAGCTGCTCGCCCGATGAAAACGATCCGCTTTGACCCGGCATTCAGCGGAGAGGCGTTTCTGGGGGCGAGCCCGGATTACCCCGAGGCCGTGGCGGTCATCTACGGTATGCCCATGGATTGGACCGTGTCCTTCCGACCCGGGGCCAGACTGGGACCCCGGCGGATTCGGGAGGTGTCCGTCGGACTGGAAGAGTACTCTCCTTATTTGAACCGCGATTTAGGAGAGATCCGGTACTACGATGCCGGAGACATTCCCCTCCCATTTGGCAATGCCGCCCAGAGCCTTGAGAGAATTCGCGAAACGGTGGGGCAGATCCTGGCGGATGAGAAGATCGCTGTGGGGCTCGGCGGGGAACACCTGGTCAGCTGGGGCGCCATTCAAGCGGCGGCCGATCGATATCCCGATCTCGTGCTCGTTCAACTCGACGCCCATGGGGATCTCCGGGAGGAGTACGAGGGACAACGCCTTTCTCACGCTTCGGTGATGCGCAGGGCGGTGGAACGGCTGGGCGGGGAGCGGGTGTGGCAGTTCGGGATTCGCTCGGGCCCGAGAGAAGAATTCGAGTTTGCCAGAAACCATACCCACTTTTATCCCTTCGAAGTGCTCCCGGCGTTGACCGAAGCCCGGGGAGAGTGGAAAGACCGGCCAATCTATGTCACCGTGGACATTGATGTCGTCGACCCGGCTTTTGCTCCGGGGACGGGCACCGCGGAGCCCGGAGGGATTTCTTCGTCGGAATTGCTGAGAGCGATCCACTGTCTGGCCGGGCTGAAGGTGGTGGGCTTCGACTTGGTCGAGGTCTCCCCGCCCCTGGATCCGACGGAGCAGACCCAGATTCTGGCGGCCAAAGTGATTCGAGAGGTGCTTCTCACGGTGGTTCCGGCGACCTGTTGAAACCTGCCTGCGGCCGAGAGGAAGGAAAGGAGTTTGCGACATGTCGACCCTACTCAACGTGCAAGAGAGACTCCGCCGGGAGTTGGCCGCGGCCGCCGGTCGCTGCGGTCTCTCCGTAGAGGCGGACCGGGTGCATCTCGAGGTGCCCCGGGACAAGCGCCACGGCGATTATTCGTCGAATGCGGCCATGCAGCTCGCCAAAGAGGTGCGGCGGCCGCCGAGGGCGTTGGCCCAGCAATTGGCCGAAACCCTGGACTGTCGGGCCGCCGGGGTAGAGCGGGTCGAGGTGGCCGGGCCGGGATTTTTGAATTTTTATCTGGACACCGGGTATTTGGACGACATCTTGCGGGAGGTGCTAAAGGAGAAGGGCGCCTACGGCCGCAGGGCCGTACCCCGGGGGAGCCGGGTCCAGGTGGAGTTTGTCAGCGCCAACCCCACCGGCCGCCTGCACATCGGCCACGCCCGGGGAGCGGCCTACGGCGACGCCCTCTGCCGAATTCTCGAATGGGACGGATACGAGGTTCAGCGGGAATATTACATTAACGATGCGGGAAATCAGGTGCACAATCTCGCCATATCCCTGGAGGCCCGGTATTTTCAAGCATTGGGGCGGGACGTGCCCATGCCAGACGATGGATATTACGGCCGGGACGTGGTGGAGCTGGCCGAACGGCTGGTTCGGGAGGAGGGTGATCGGTACGCCCAGATGTCGGAGGAGAAGCGCTATGAGGCGCTCAAACAAAAGGGCCTCGAAGCGATGTTGCAGCAGATTCGGGATGACCTGACCCGATTCCGGGTGCGCTTTGACCGCTGGTTCAGCGAACGCGCACTTTACGAATCGGGAGCGGTGGAGGAAACTGTCGAGGAGCTGCGGCGCCGTGGGTGGGTGTACGAGGCGGATGGGGCTCTGTGGTTCCGGTCCACAGCCTTCGGGGACGACAAAGACCGGGTCTTGATCAAATCGGACGGGTCCTATACGTATTTGACACCGGATATCGCGTACCACCGGGACAAATTGGAACGGGGATTTGACCGGTTGATCGACGTCTGGGGACAGGATCACCACGGCTACGTGGGCCGGATGAAGGCCGCGGTGGCCGCCCTGGGCGGGGATCCGGAACGGCTCGTGGTGCGGCTGTGCCAATTGGTGGCCCTCTACCGCAACGGGGAACCGGTGCGCATGTCCAAGCGGACGGGAAACGCGGTGACGATGGCGGAGCTCATGGATGAAGTGGGGGTGGATGCCGCCCGGTATTTTCTCCTGCGCCGCAGCAACGACAGCCACATCGACTTTGACCTCGATTTAGCCGTGTCCCAATCGAACGACAATCCGGTGTACTACGTCCAGTACGCCCACGCCCGAATCTGTTCGATCTTGCGCCAAGCCTCCGAACGGGGGTACCCGGATGTGGACCAGGCGGCGGAATCGGCCAACCTTCGGGTGTTGCGCAGGGAGCCGGAGGTGGATCTCCTCAAATGGCTGGGCAACTTTCCCACCGAGGTGGAAAGCGCCGCTGCGGCTTATGCGCCCCACCATATTGTGCATTACCTGGAGGAACTGGCAAAAAGATTCCACAGTTTTTATACGAGCTGCCGGGTGCTCGGCGAGGCGCCGGAGATCGAGGTGGCCCGGCTGGCGCTGGTGCGTGGCGTCCAATGGACTCTCCGGGTGGGGCTCGATCTTCTAGGCGTGGCGGCGCCGGAACAGATGTGAAGGAGGGATCGGGGGTGGATCCATCACGCGAGCCGGACGAGCTTCGACGGCGGCAAATGATGGAGCGGATGAAATGGGAGTTGGCCCGGGAACTCGGGGTGAAACCTCCGGTGGACGGCTACTGGGGAGGATTTCCGTCCAAGGTGTGCGGGCAGATCGGCGGGCGCCTTCGGCAGCGCCTCCGGGTATTGACCGGCGAAGGACCGTCGGGGAAAAATCCGGCTTCCCCAGGGTCGTCACCGGATCCCGGATCGAGCCCGCGTCAGGAGGCGGGAGGGTCATCCCGGGGCGCGGGAGGTTCCGCTCAGGGGGCGCCGAACTCCCGCCATCGGGGATCTTCTCGCTGAGCGGGAGGCAGGGCCATGCGCGTGAATGGCCGAATCGTTTCCGTCCCCCCGGGCCGGGTCCGCCACCTCGGTTTTTCTGGCTTGTTCCAAGACAACCCATTGCCCAAAAGTGAGGGGACGGTTAAAATGAATGGTGAATCATTCATTTTATCAGGTCGGACGTTGAAGGGAAGGAAACGAACGAACGGTCGTTACGGGCCGTTGAGTATAGGGGGGTTGAGATGTGGTAGCGATCGCGGTCCTGCGCATCGTGATTTTTCTGGCGCTCCTCGTGACCTCCGTGTATCTTTTTTGGTCGGCTTTCTCGAAGCGCTATCGGTATCTTCGTTTGGGCGTCGAGGAGAACCGGACGGATAACACGGGAGAACGCATCAAGAGTTTTCTGAAGTACGTCCTCGCCCAGGGGAAGGTGATCGCCGAACCGTCGGGGCTGGGGCATTTTGTGATTTTCTGGGGATTTATCATCCTTTCCTTTGGCACCCTGGATTTTATCGCCTATCAGTACTTCGGCGTGCACTTGCCCTATGGGGAATGGTCTTGGTTTGCGTTTTTGCACGAACTGTTCTCCTTATTGGTGCTGGCGGCCATCGGCGTGGCTTTCTATCGCCGCTACGTGTTGCAGCCCATGCGCCTCGATATTTCCATTGAGGCCGGGGTGATTCTCGGACTCATCACGATATTGGTGATCTCGGATTTGCTGGTGAGCGGCCTCCAGATCGCCCTCCGCGAAGAGGCTCCGAGTGCGGCGATTCCCATCGCCACGTGGCTCGGGACCGTATTTGCCGGCGGGTCGCCGGGTGTGTTGCGGGGATTTCACGAGGCTTTCGTCTGGGTGCACATTCTCACCCTGCTCGGGTTTCTCGTGTATATTCCCCGGTCTAAACACCTCCATATGATCGCGGCGCCGTTTAATGTCTATTTTCGTAAACTCGGCTCGCCCGGCAAGTTGAAGACCCTCGACCTGGAGGACGAGTCGGTGGAGGAGTTCGGCGTCGGCCGGGTGGACCAGTTCACGTGGAAGCAGCTCCTCGACGGGTACGCGTGTACCGAGTGCGGCCGGTGTCACGTCAATTGCCCGGCTACGCTCAGCGGCAAACCCCTGTCGCCAAAATATCTGATTCTCAAGATGAGAGATCATCTCGTGCAGGTCGGGGACACCCTTTTGGCCCAGCAGCGGATGGCTGCGGCCGGGGCCGGGGCGGGGGACGCGGGCGCGGCGGTGGCCACGGAGATTCCGTCTCTAATCGGGGATGTGTATACCGAGGATGAGATCTGGGCTTGTACCACCTGCCGGGCTTGTGAGGAAGCCTGCCCGGTCTTTAACGAGCACGTCGATAAAATCATCGACCTGCGCCGGTATCTGGTGCTCACAGAAGGTAAAATGGAACCGGAGATCAGCCGGGCCCTGAACAACCTCGAGCGCCAGGGAAACCCTTGGGGGCGCAGCCGCTCCAGCCGGGGGGATTGGGCGGAAGGTCTCGACGTGCGAGTCCTTGAAGAAGGGGAAGAGGTGGAATACCTGTACTACGCAGGGTGTGCCGCTTCTTACGACGACCGAAACAACAAGGTGGCCCGGACCTTGGTGGGTCTCCTGCAAAAAGCCGGGGTGGATTTTGCCATCCTCGGCAGCGCCGAAGAATGCTGCGGCGAATCGGCCCGGCGGCTCGGCAACGAGTTTCTCTTCCAACAGATGGCCGAGCAGAACGTGGAATCTCTGAAGAACTATAAGTTCAAAAAGATCATCACGGCGGATCCTCATTGCTTCAACACCTTGAAGAACGAGTACCCGGAATTGGGCCTGGAGGTACCGGTGATCCACCACACCCAACTCCTGGCGGACCTGGTTCTGGAAGGAAAGCTCAAGCCGGAAAAAGAGCTGGACATGGACGTGACCTACCACGACTCCTGCTACCTGGGGCGGTACAACGGCGAGTACGATGCCCCGAGGTTTATTCTCGAATCGATCCCCGGCGTCCATCTCGTAGAGATGGAGCGCAGCCGGGAGCGGGGCATGTGCTGCGGTGGCGGGGGCGGCGGCATGTGGAAAGAAGAGAAACATGGAACCCGCATCAATGTCATGCGCACCGAACAGGCGATGGAAACCGGCGCCCGGGCCATTGCGTCCGCTTGCCCGTACTGCCTGATTATGATGGAAGACGGGACAAAAGCCAAGGGCGTCGCCGACGAAATGAAAACTTTCGATGTGGTGGAGATGTTGGACCAGTCGGTCAACGGTAAATCTTAAGAACGCGCGGCGGTTCCCGGGCGGGCGCACGTCAAGGCCAGCCCGGGTCCGTTTGCGTTTCGGAGGAGGAAGATGGCGGGTGGCACGGCGAACAGCGGTGGTGGGGGCGGCTCGGACGCCCTTTGGCAAGCTCGGCGGGGCACTGGCGGCGAAAAAAGCGGTGGAGCTCGGCGCCGCGGCGATTCGCGGGGCGATGGACCGGGCGGGGGTGGGCCCGGATGAGGTGGACGAACTCATTATGGGGATGGTGCTTCAGGGCGGGGCGGGTCAGATTCCGTCCCGACAGGCGGCCCGGCTGGCGGGACTTCCTTGGGAGCTCCCGACGGAGACGATCAATAAAGTGTGCGCTTCGGGACTTCGGGCGGTGACCCTCGGGGACCAGATCATCCGGGCCGGGGACGCCCGCGCCGTGGTGGCCGGCGGGATGGAGAGCATGTCCCAGGCTCCTTATGCCGTTTTTGGAGCCCGGGAAGGGTTGCGCATGGGTCACGGGCGGATGGTGGATCTCATGATATACGATGGACTCTGGTGTGCCTTTCACGACGTGCACATGGCGGCCTTGGGCAGCCGAGTGGCCGGTGAGTACGGGATCTCCCGGGAAGACCAGGACCTATGGGCGCTGCGCAGTCACCGCCGGGCGGTGGCAGCCATGGACGCCGGCCGGCTGGGCGAGGAGATCGTACCGGTGGAGGTTCAGGAGAAGCGGGGTGTCCGCCGGGTGGAACAGGATGAAGCGCCCCGGCGAAACACCAGTCTGGAACAACTGGCGGTTCTGCCGCCGGTCTTCACCAAGGATGGGACGGTGACGGCGGGCAATGCCCCGGGGGTGAACGACGGGGCCGGAGCTCTGGTTTTGATGGACGAGGAGACGGCCCGGTCGGAAGGCAAAGAAGTGCTCGCCGTGATCCACGGCCACGCCGAGGTGGGGGCGGAAGCGGCGTACATTGCCACCACCCCGGCGCTGGCAATCCAGAAGTTGCTGAAAAAAGCCGGGCGGCGCCTGGAGGACATCCGGCTGTTTGAAATCAATGAGGCCTTTGCGGCGGTGGTGTTGACAAGCGCCAAGCTTTTGGAGATGTCCCCGGACGTTCTGGAGGAGAAGGTCAACGTCAATGGGGGCGCCGTGGCCCTCGGGCATCCCATCGGAGCCAGCGGGGCGCGGATTCTCATGACCCTCATTTATGAACTTCGGCGCCGGGGTGGGGGCCTTGGCGTTGCCGCGATCTGCAGCGGGGCGGCCCAAGGAGACGCGATTCTGATCGAGGTTTGAGAAAGGAGTATGGGCATTCATGGCGAATATCGGGCGGATGTTGGTGGTCGGGGCCGGGCAGATGGGCGGCGGAATCGCCCAAGTGGCTGCTCAGTCGGGGCTTGAAGTATGGCTGCAGGATATTTCTGAAGCCCTGGTGGAAAAGGGGCTCGGGCGGATTCGCGCCAACTTGGATCACCAGGTGGAAAAGGGGCGCATGACGGCGGATCAGCGCCAGGGGGTCCTGGATCGGATTCACCCCGTCGTCCGCCTGGAAGACGGAGCTCAGGTGGACATCGTCGTGGAAGCGGCGACGGAAAACCTGACGATCAAAAAGGGTATCTTTGAAACCCTCGACCGGCTGTGCCCACCCGGGGCGATTCTCGCCTCGAACACGTCTTCCCTGCCGATTACCGAGCTCGCCGCCGTCACAAAGCGGCCGGAGCAGGTGATCGGGATGCATTTTATGAACCCCGTCCCGGTGATGAAGCTGGTGGAGGTCATCCGGGGACTCGCCACCCGGGATGATGTCTTTACAGCGGTGAAAGAGCTTGCTGAGCAGATGGGGAAAGTTCCTGTGGAAGTGAACGATTACCCCGGCTTTGTTGCGAACCGCATCCTCCTTCCCATGATCAATGAGGCGATCTACTGCGTATATGAAGGGGTGGCAGCCCCCGAAGATGTGGATACGGTCATGAAACTCGGGGCCAACCACCCGATGGGGCCCCTGCAGCTCGCGGATTTTATCGGCCTGGATACATGTTTGGCCATCCTGGAAGTCCTTCATGAAGGCCTCGGGGATCCGAAGTACCGGCCATGTCCCCTGTTGAGAAAATATGTCAACGCGGGGTGGCTGGGAAAGAAGAGCGGCCGGGGATTCTATCGATACGATCAGTAAATTGAAACGGGATGCGGGCCGGTCAGACCGTGAGGGCCTTGGGGGTTCAGCGTGGCGGTCCCGGTGACCCGGCGGACCTCCTGGCCACCGGGACCGGGGCGCGCCTTTTTCCGACGGCCGGGGTAGGGAACCTGCTGCGGGCAGGGCACAAAAACCGATTGCGCCGGCGAAGTGAACGAGCGTTCAGTCAGGATTCGATTGGATCGGGAAATGTGAAGTACAGAGAGAGGGATGGGGCATGAACTTTTCACTGACCGAGGAACAACAGGAAATCCGGGACGCCGTTCGGCGGTTTGCCGAAGAGGTGATTCGCCCCCGGGCCCCGCAAATCGACGAAGAAGATCGGTTTCCCCGGGATATCATTCAGAATATGGCGGATCTTGGCTTTCTCGGGATTCCGATCCCGGAAGAGTGGGGGGGCGTGGGGGCGGATTTTGTTTCTTACGTGCTGGCCATTGAGGAGGTGGCAAAAGTATCCGCGACGGTCGCCGTGATCCTGGCGGTGCACACCTCTCTGGGGGCCCTGTCCGTGTTGTACCACGGCTCAGAGGACCAGAAAGATAAATACCTCCGGGGGTTGGCTTCAGGGCGGCTTCTCGGCGCCTTCGCCTTGACCGAGCCCCAGGCGGGTTCAGACGCCGCGGCCATCACGACCCGGGCCCGTCGAGAACCGGGAGGGTATCGGATTGACGGACAAAAAGTATTTATCACCAACGGCGGCGAGGCCGATCTGTACCTCATCTTTGCGAATCTCAATCCCGAAGCCGGGCGGCGCGGGATCACCGCATTTTTGGTCGAAGCGGACAATCAGGGATTGATTATCGGTAAAAAAGAGCGCAAGATGGGACTGAATGGGTCAGCGACCACGGAACTCATCTTTGAAGATTGTCGGGTTCCCGAAAGTGCTCGGCTCGGCGGTGAAGGGGAGGGGTATCGCGTAGCCATGTCGTTGTTGGACGGCGGGCGAATCGGCATTGCAGCGCAAGCTCTGGGGATCGCAGAAGGAGCCTTGGAACTCGCCCGGGCCTATGTCAAGGAGAGACAACAATTCGGCCGGAGAATCGGGGATTTTCAGGGGGTGCAATTTATCCTCGCGGACCGGGCTGCAGAGATCGAAGCGGCGCGGCTACTGGTATACCGGGCGGCGACCATGCGGGCCAAGGGACTCCCCTGCGCCAAAGAAGCGGCGATGGCGAAATTGTACGCTTCGGATACGGCGATGCGTGTGACTGTCGATGCGGTGCAACTTCACGGAGGGTACGGCTATATCAAAGATTACGGCGTGGAGCGCTACATGCGGGATGCGAAAGTGACCCAGATCTACGAGGGGACGAACCAGATCCAGCGCATGGTCGTGGCCAAACACGTACTCGGGTCGGCGCAATGATCGCAAGGGGGATGGAGAGATGGAGTTTGTTCTGACCAAGGAACAAGAACAGATGAGGGAAGCAGTCCGGGCCTTTGCCGAGGAAGTGGTGGCACCCGGGGCGGCGGAACGGGATGAACAGGAGAGCTTTGATCGAGGGATTTTTGACAAGATGGCGGAGTTGGGATTGGCGGGTATCCCCTGGCCGGAGGAGTACGGCGGCGCCGGTCTCGACATGTTGACCTACGTGATTACCGTTGAGGAGCTGTCTCGGGTAGATGCGTCGGCCGGGGTGACCATCTCGGCGCACACCAGTTTGGCTTCGTGGCCCATCTATCGCTTTGGGACGGAGGAGCAAAAGCGGAAGTATCTGCGCCCCCTGGCTGAAGGGACGAAGATCGGGGCCTATGGGTTGACCGAACCCGGAGCGGGCACCGATGCGGCCAATTTGCGGACCACGGCCGTTCGCGAAGGAGATCACTACGTACTGAACGGGAGCAAAATTTTCATCACCAACGGTGGGGAAGCGGATATCTACGTGGTATTTGCCACCACCGACCGGGAAAAGCGCCACCGGGGAATTTCGGCATTTATCCTAGAAAAGGGGATGCCCGGGTTTCATTTTGGCAAAAAAGAAAAGAAAATGGGCCTAAGGTCCTCTCCAACGATGGAGTTGGTGTTTGATAATTGCATCGTCCCGGCGGAGAACCGGCTGGGCGAAGAAGGGTTCGGATTCAAGATCGCCATGATGACCCTGGATGGTGGGAGAAACGGAATCGCCGCCCAGGCGGTGGGGATTGCTCAAGGTGCCTTGGAGGCCGCGGTGGCTCATGCGAAAGAACGGGAGCAGTTCGGCAAGTCCATCGGACAGTTTCAGGCGATTCAGTTTAAACTGGCCGATATGGCTACCCGGGTGGAGGCGGCGCGGCTGCTGACCTATCAGGCGGCCTGGCTGGAGGATCGGGGGCTGCCCTACGGCAAGGCCTCGGCGATGGCGAAAATGTACGCCTCCGATACGGCCATGTACGTGACCACCGAGGCGGTCCAGATCTTCGGCGGGTACGGGTATATCCGCGAATATCCCGTGGAACGGTTTATGCGGGACGCGAAGATCACTCAGATCTACGAGGGGACCAACGAGGTTCAGCGCATGGTGGTGGCCAGGGAACTGTTGCGGGATTGAGTTCGGGGCGAGGGGTGTCCAAGGTGCCGCAAAGTGTGGAGCGATGGGTTGAACGGATTCGGTCCGGGGATCCCCGGGCCATCGCCCGGGCGATCACGTGGGTGGAGGATGAGGCTCCCGAGGCCGCGGCGCTTCTGAACGCCCTCCGCCCGGTGGCCGGGGGAGCGTACAGAATCGGTTTGACGGGGCCCCCGGGGGTGGGGAAAAGTTCACTCACCGACCGCTTGATCCGGGTGTTGCGGGGGTCGGGTCATCGGGTCGGGGTGGTGGCGGTGGATCCCACCAGTCCGTTTACCGGAGGGGCCCTGCTGGGAGATCGGGTTCGAATGGTGGATCATGCCTTGGATCCGGGGGTTTTTATCCGAAGCATGGGCACCCGGGGCCGCCTCGGGGGATTGGCCCGATCAACGAAAGATGTACTGGATCTTCTTGATGCTGCCGGTTACGATGTGGTCATCGCCGAGACCGTGGGGGTCGGGCAGTCTGAACTGGACGTGGTTCATGCGGTGGACACGGTCATTCTCGCACTGAGCCCGGCGGGCGGGGACCAGGTTCAGATGCTCAAGGCGGGGATCATGGAGATTGCCGACATTTTCGTAGTCAATAAGGCCGACCTCCCCGGGGCCGATCGGACGGTCCGCCTCATTCGCTACATGGTGGACCTAGCCCATCGCGGGGGGTGGCGGCCCCCGGTGCTCGCCGCTTCGGCATCGGAAGGACGGGGGCTGGAGGACCTGTGGGAACAAATCCTTCGCCACCGGACTTATCTGGAAGAGAGCGGGGAAGGCCGAAAACGGCGGTTGCGGCGCCTGGAAGACGCTGTGTGGGACCAAGTGCAAGCCCGGGTTCAGAGGGCTTTCCTACAATGGAAGGCGGCGCGGCCGGATTGGGAAAGGGTTTTGGAAGAGGTGGCAGACGGGAAGCGGGGCCTCGAGGGCGTGGTGGACGAGATTGTTCATTCCGTGGACTTTTCCGCTGGCAGGGCGGAGGGCGGTGTGTTATAATTTCCTTCTGTATGCAGTGAACCGTTCCAATCGCCGCATTCGGTTACAAGAGTTCCGATGGGAAAGGGGGATCGCCGATGGCGGGGGAAGCCGTAGCAGGATGGGATCCCGAACGTCTGGAAGAAGCGTCGTTCGTTGACTTGGCGTACGAAGTTTTGCGGGAAGGGGGCACGCCGGCTCACTACCGCGACTTGTTGGCCGACGTGGCGCAATTGAAGGGCCTCTCCGACGAGGAACTGGATGAGGTCATTGCCCGCTTGTTCACGGACATCAACGTGGACGGGCGGTTTATCCACTTGGGCGAAAACGTTTGGGGATTAAAACGCTGGTACCCCACCGATAAGACCGCAGACCGCAGCCTTGGCAAGAAGGCCGCCGCGGTCGTGGACGACGAGGAAGAAGAGGACGAAGAACTCGAACTGGTGGAGATCGACGAAGTCGAGGATGAGGAATCCGAAGATGAGGTCCCGGACGAGGAAGATGTGGACGAGTTCGAGGAACTGGATGATTTGGAACCCGATGACGGCGAGATCGACGACAGTGATGACTTGGACTTTGAAGACAGCGAGGACGATTATTGAATTTCGCCCGATTTCACTTGACGCTGCGGGGGCGAGAGGATACCATACGTAAAGTATGGGAAACGGTTGAGACGACGCCTGATGCAAATCAGGCTTTTTCTCTGTGCCGTGCGGCCTGGGAGGATGAAGAATGACGAAATATATCTTTGTCACCGGCGGCGTCGTGTCGTCTCTCGGCAAGGGGATCACCGCCGCCTCCCTGGGGAGATTGCTGAAAAACCGGGGACTCCAAGTGACCATTCAGAAGTTCGACCCTTACATCAATGTGGATCCCGGGACCATGAGCCCGTATCAGCACGGGGAGGTGTTCGTCACCGACGACGGGGCGGAAACCGATTTGGACCTGGGCCATTATGAACGATTTATTGACATCAGTTTATCGCAAAACAACAATGTGACCGCCGGCCGAGTTTACTGGTCTGTCATCCAAAAAGAACGCCGGGGCGATTACTTGGGGGGAACGGTTCAGGTCATCCCCCACATCACCAACGAGATCAAGGAACGGGTGTTCCAGGCCGGGCGGGACACCGGGGCGGACGTGGTGATCACGGAGATCGGGGGCACGGTGGGGGACATCGAAAGCTTGCCCTTTCTTGAAGCCATTCGACAGATCCGCAGCGATGTGGGCCGGGACAACGTCATGTATATTCATGTCACCTTGATCCCGTATCTGCGGCCCTCGGGAGAACTCAAAACCAAACCCACCCAGCACAGCGTAAAGGAACTGCGCAGCATCGGCATTAGCCCCAATGTGATCGTCTGCAGAACCGAGTATCCGCTCTCCCAGGAGCTTCGGCGCAAAATCGCGCTATTCTGCGATGTGGACGTAGATGCTGTGATTGAGGCCCGGGATGCAGTGGTCCTTTATGACGTCCCCCTGATGCTTCAGGAGGAGGGCCTCGACGAGATTACGGTCCGGCACCTGAAATTGGATGCGCCTCCGGCGGAGATGGGGGAATGGATCGATCTCGTCAAACGGGTGAAAAATCTCAGGGGACAGGTCAACATTGCGCTGGTGGGAAAGTACGTCAGCCTTCGAGATGCGTATATCAGCGTGGCGGAAGCCCTTGCCCACGGCGGGTACGCCAATGATCTCACCGTGGATATCCGCTGGATCTCGGCGGAGGAGGTCACTCCGGACAATGTGGAAGAACTCCTCGAAGGGGCGGACGGAGTGCTCGTACCCGGAGGGTTCGGCGACCGCGGAATCGAAGGAAAGATTGCCGCCGTAGAGTATGCCCGGGTGAATCGCATTCCTTACCTCGGAATCTGTTTGGGGATGCAACTGGCGGTGGTGGAATATGCCCGAAACGTGCTCGGGTGGGAGGACGCGCACACCACAGAGATTGACGAGTCCACCGACCACCCGGTCATCGATCTGTTGCCGGAACAAAAAGGCCTGACCGACAAGGGCGGCACGATGCGCCTGGGCGCTTATCCGTGCCATCTCAGGGCCGGAACCAAAGCCCACGCGGCTTACGGGGAGTCGGTGGTCTTTGAACGCCACCGCCACCGGTACGAATTCAACAATGCTTTCCGGGATGCGTTGACCGAGGCGGGATTGGTGGTGGCGGGCACTTCGCCGGACGGGCGGCTGGTGGAGGTCATTGAGTTGAAGGATCACCCGTGGTTCGTCGCAACCCAGTTTCATCCGGAATTCACATCGCGGCCAAACCGGCCTCAACCTCTTTTTCGAGAATTTATCCGGGCTGCGATGGGGTACCGGCAGGAACGGCGGGCTTCCTCCACGGCCACCGGGGTTTGAGCCCGCCGAACTCCTATCCCCTTCCCAAAACGGGAGGGGGATATTTTATTCGGACGATTGATTTGGAATTTTCTTCACTTAACGGGATTGTCGAAAAAAGAGATGTGATGTCGAATCGTGTCATGAAGGATTTTACACTTGAGAAGCGAAATATTGACCAGCAGGGAGATGTCGAAAGGGGGAAAGGCCGTGTCTTCAAAGAAAATCTTGGTTGTGGACGACCAATTCGGGATCCGAGTACTGTTGAAAGAATTGTTGGAACAAGACGGCTACAGCATTTATCAAGCGGCGAATGGACCAGGAGCTTTGCAAATTGTTCAAGATGAGCGGCCGGATCTGATCCTCCTCGATATGAAGATTCCGGGGATGGATGGACTGGAGATCCTGCGCCACATCCGCGACATCGACCCGGCGGTGAAGGTCATCATGATGACAGCGTACGGCGAACTCGACTTGGTGAGAGAGGCGGATGAGTTGGGGGTGGTGGCGCATTTCACCAAACCCTTCGACATCGAAGTAATCCGGCAGGTGATCAGGGATCAGTTGAACTGAAGGTCGTCCCTACATACGTCGGCGCCGGGGTCGCCCAGACGCGACAGGTGAAAAAAACCCGTGATATAATGGCAAGGAACGGGCATGGCAGCCGATGGATTGGACGATATTTTACAGTGGGAGGGATGTTGGGTGCCGCTGGCCACATTGAAAGAAGTGCTGGACGACGCGTTTCGCAACGGGTACGCGGTGGGCCAGTTCAACATCAACAACCTGGAGTTCACCCAGGCGATTATGGAGGCCGCCGAAGAGGAGCGGTCTCCGGTGATCTTGGGAACCAGTGAAGGGGCCATCAAGTACATGGGCATCGACTACACGGCGGCCATCGCCCTGACGGCTGCCCGCAATGCCACGGTTCCGGTGGTGCTTCACCTCGATCACGGCAGTTCCTACGAGTGGGTACTGAAGTGTTTGCGCCGGGGATGGTCCTCCATCATGATCGATGGCTCTCATCATCCCTTGGAGGAGAATATTCGCCTGACCAAGCAGGTTGTGGATGCCTGTAAAGTGTTAGGAGTGTCGGTGGAAGGGGAGTTAGGGCGGATCGGCGGTACGGAAGACGAGCTCACCGTCGACGAGCGGGAGGCGAGTTTGGTGCGCCCCGAAGAAGCGAAGCGGCTGGTGGAGGAGACGGGAATCGACGCCTTGGCGCCGGCCATCGGATCGGCTCATGGCCGGTACAAAGGCAAGCCCCAGCTGGATTTTGACCGTTTGGCCACTGTTCGGGACCTGTGCAAACTGCCCCTTGTCCTCCATGGAGGTTCCGGGATTCCCGACGAGGATATTCGGAAAGCGATCAGCCTCGGGGTCGCCAAGATCAACGTGAACACCGAGAACCAGGAAGCCTTTACGGCCAAGGTTCGGGAGATTTTTGCCGCGGACCGGGAAGTCTACGATCCGCGCAAGTACCTGGGGCCCGCCCGTCAAGCCATTAAGGAGACGGTCAAGGCGAAGATTCGCCTGTTCGGAAGCAACGGCAAAGCGTAGTCGCCGAGGCGATGCGATGCCGCCCATTGTACAGGGGGGATTCGGGTGCAGCTGTTTATCGACAGTGCCAATGTCGACGAGATCCGCAGGGTCAGCGCCTGGGGGGCGGTGTCCGGGGTGACCACCAATCCCAGCCTCATCGCCAAAGAAGGCCGGGATTTTGTCGAAACTCTGGTTGAAATCGCCGGGCTGGTGGCCGGCCCGATCAGTGCGGAGGTTCTCTCCCTGGATGCCGAGGGCATGCTGGAGGAAGGGCGGAAACTAGCGGCTGTGGCCCCGAACATCGTCATCAAGGTGCCGATGACCGCGGAAGGTTTGAAAGCTGCCCACGCCTTTGCCAAAGAAGGGATTCGGACGAATGTGACCCTGGTTTTCTCCACCAACCAGGCCCTTCTGGCCGCCCGGGCCGGGGCGTCCTACGTGAGCCCTTTCGTGGGCCGGCTGGACGATATCGGGTACGACGGAATCGCCCTGATCCGGGAGGTGGCGGAGATTTTCCGGATTCACGGCCTGGATACGCAGATCATCGCCGCCAGCATTCGGCATCCCATGCATGTGACCCGGGCCGCCCTGGCCGGGGCTCACATTGCGACGGCCCCCTTTGCCGTGCTTGAGCAGATGGTCAAACATCCGCTGACCGATCTGGGAATTGAGCGATTCCTGGCTGACTGGGGGAACCGGCCCACTCCTTGAGCCCCGGCCGACTCCCCGGGCCCTGCCACAACGTGCGGCGGGGCTTCCTCCGCCTCAGGTACAGGTCTGAGTCTTCGCCGATGATCGAGAACATCAGCACAAAGGAGGCGGCGGTGGTGCCGATCACCGCAGGGGTGGCGTGGGCCGCAGCGGTGGTGTCGCTGGGCCTCGCCGGTTCGATGATCAAACGGTGGGCGGAACGGGGCGGCGCCCACCATTTTTGGTGGGCCGCTTCGTTCCTTCTCTACACCGCGGCGGCCTTTACTGAAGGGTACGCCTTGGTGTGGGGATGGACTTCTCCGATTTATAAAGTTTACTATTATGCCGCTTTGGTGCTGGTGGCGGCTATGGCGGCGGGCGAGGTGGATCTGCTCGGAAAGGGCCGCCGGGGGTGGGCTCGGCGGGCCTTCACCGGATATGTGTTGGGGGTGTCTCTGGTTTTTCTGGTGCATCTTATCAGCTTAGGCCCCCTGGATATGACCAGATTCCGCGGGGCGGGAACTGCCATCGGCGGGCAGGCCATGCCCGGAGCGATCCGGAATTGGTATCCCTTGCTTTTGTCCATGGTGGGAGGAGTGATCCTGATTGTCGGCCCCCTGTGGTCCTGGTGGAAAACCCGGCAGCCTTCGGGGCTTTTGATCGCCCTCGGGGCGGTCATCCTCAGTGCCGCGGGATCGGCGGCCAAGACCGGGCACCCGGCGCTCCTGCCGATCAGCGAACTGGCCGGAATCCTCCTCATTTGGCTCGGGGTCATGGGAGCGGGGTCTGCACCCCGGAAGGATCGACCCGAGGGTAAAGGAGAGTGAGCGGAAATGGACGCGAAGGAAATCATCGCGTTTATCCAGAACAGTAAAAAACGCACGCCGGTCAAAGTCTACCTCAAAGGCCGGCTGGATGGAATCGATTTCGGGCCGGAGGCGAAAGCGTTCATCTCCGGAGACGTCGGTGTGGTGTTCGGGGAATGGGACGAGCTTCGAGAGGTTCTTGCGGCTCACCAGGATCGCATCACCGATTGGGTGGTGGAAAGTGATCGGCGGAATTCTGCGATTCCCCTCCTTGACACCAAGGGGCTCCAGGCGCGGATCGAGCCCGGAGCCATCATTCGGGACCGGGTGGAGATCGGGGAGCGAGCCGTGATCATGATGGGGGCGGTGATCAACATTGGGGCGGTCATCGGGGAGGGTACGATGATCGACATGAACGCCGTGGTGGGCGGTCGAGGGATCATCGGAAAGAACTGCCACATCGGCGCCGGTGCCGTCATCGCCGGGGTGGTGGAACCTCCATCCGCCAAGCCCGTGGTGGTGGAGGATGATGTCGTGGTCGGGGCGAACGCCGTGATTCTGGAAGGGATCCGGGTGGGCCGGGGCGCGGTGGTGGCGGCCGGCGCGGTGGTGATCGAAGACGTTCCGCCCCACACGGTGGTGGCGGGGACTCCGGCCCGGGTCATCAAGCAGATCGACGAACAAACCCGGGCGAAAACGGAGATTAAGCAGGAGCTGCGGCAACTGTGACCCCGGGGGCTCTCGACCTGCAGGCGATCCGCCGGGATCTGCACCGCATTCCCGAGCCCGGATTTCAGGAGTTTGAAACCCAGCGTTATATCCTCGATGTCCTCGCCCGGCTGCCCGCATCCCGTATCGACGTAAAGACGTGGCGCACCGGCGTGTTGGTGCGGATCAAGGGCACGGCCCCCAGGCGGGTGGTTGGCTACCGGGCGGACATGGACGGGCTTCCGGTGGAGGAGGCTACGGGCCTGGCTTTTCGTTCTGAGCGTCCCGGTTATATGCACGCCTGCGGCCACGATGTCCACATGACCGTGGCCTTGGGAGTGGTGGAACACTTCGTACACCACCCTGTGCGGGACGATCTGGTGGTGGTGTTCCAACCTGCCGAGGAGGGGCCGGGAGGTGCCCGGCCCATGCGGGAAAGTCCGGAGTTTTCGCGGTGGACGCCCGACTGGATCATCGCCCTTCACGTGGCGCCGGAGTATCCCGTGGGGACTATCGCGCTGCGGGAAGGGACGCTGTTCGCGGGCACCTCTGAGCTGTTTATCGACCTCATCGGCCAGGGCGGCCACGCGGCCTTTCCCCACCGGGCAAAAGATATGGCGGTGGCGGCCGCCCATCTGCTCGTTCAACTGCAGACCGTGGTGGCCCGGAACCTCAACCCCCTGGATGCGGGGGTTGTGACCATCGGGAGGATGGAGGCCGGGACGAAGCAGAACATCATCGCCGAGCGGGCGCGCCTGGAGGGGACGATCCGGGCGCTTTCCACCGAGTCCCTCTCCCGGATGAAAGGGCGGATTGAGGCGCTGGTCCGGGGGATTGAAGAGGGGTTCTCCTGTCGGGCGACCATCGATTACGGGGCGAACTACCGGCAGGTGTACAACACGCCGGATTTGACCCGGGAGTTCATGGATTGGGCCGCCCGGGAAGGCGGGGTGAAGGTCATAACCTGCGAGCCCGCCATGACGGGCGAAGATTTCGGGTATTTTCTCGAAACGATTCCCGGGTTTATGTTTTGGCTCGGCGTCGACAGCCCCGAGGGGCTGCACAGCGCCGGCATGAACCCCGATGAACGGGCCATCGACATTGCCGTCTCCTTGTTAACCCGATATTTTACATGGAAAATCGAACAGGATATCGCGGTGTAAGCGATCGCCCGGAGACTCGACCGCCGGCCGACGGTGTTTCACGGTGTCTCGTCCGCAAGATGCAGATGGCCGCCCGGATCCAGATGGCGAAGGACAGTGCGATAAGGGGCGTCGAGCCACAAGTTTGCCCGCTCCAGGGCTGCGGGGTCGGCCTGCTGTAGGCTGTCCCGCCACCGATCCGCGGTGAGGACCGCGCCCGCGTGTTGCCGGTAGAGGGTTTGCAGCCAGGAGAAAAACCGGTCGTCCCCCATGGCCTGGCGCAGATCCCGGTACATGAGGACGGGGCGGAGATATTCGAGGAAGTAATACTGCCATTCGGTGTCAAAATCTTCATAGGGCCGCTCCGTTGCCCCGAGGTCCCGGGTGGGAAGGGCAACGCCCGGGTGGCCCGGCGAATAAGACCGACCTTCCCGGAACCAACTCGTCAGGCGATTCATGGCCGCTTCGTACGCTTCCGGGCCGTATCGGCTTTCTTCATAGAGATAGGAGCTGTAATCCGCCAGCCCTTCATCCATCCACGGCGTCAGCCCTTCGTAATCGCCCACGGCGCTATACCACCACAGGTGGGCGAGTTCGTGGGCCGTCCACCGGTCGGCGTCCTGCTCGGGCATCTGCCCGTTCCACAGGTCAACGTCGATCAGTGCTAAATTTGGCAGCTCCTGGGCGAAGGTGGTGCCGGGCGGAGTCTCCACCAAGGCCACCGCCTGGGTCGGCAAGGGGCCAAATCGGGCGCGGTAAAGGTTCAAGGCCGCCGTTGCCGTGGCTTCAAGCGCAGCGCGGTGTTCCGGGGCGAGAAGGCCGAGGTGGACCGTCAAGCCGTCAGCCAAAGTCAGGGTTGTGTCCTGGTACCTCGCCGACCCCACCAGGGCAAAATGGCGCAGGGCGCGCCCGTCCATCTTGACAGTGACCGTCCCGTCAGCCGAGGGCGCGGCGCTTTGCGCCGGGGCAGAGGCGTACCAAGTCATCCCCTTCGGTGCCGTCCAGGTGATCCGGTAGTCCGCGGTGTCGACGATATAGGGTTCACCGAATCCCTTGGACGGAGGCGGCGTGATCCAACCTGTTTGATCCCGGGATGCGAGGATGGGATACCAATAGGCGAGAATCCATACCCCGTCCCGCTCCCCGTAACGGGTCCCGCCGCCGGGGATGTCTGTGGTAAACTCCAGGGTCAGCCGGGTGGGAGTCCCGGGCCCGACTTGGACCAGCAGTTGTTCTCCCAGCACCTGATAGGGGACGCTCTTTTCACCTCGGTATACCCCGTGAACCCGAATGCCGCCGGGATTTAAGGGATAGAGATAGAAGTGGACCGGGCTTGGCAGGGGATCCCGCCACTGCACGGTTTCCCGGCCGCGGATCTGATGGTGTTCAGGGTCTAACTCGGCCTCGATCTCATAGGTGATGGGCGCTGCGGTCTGCGGCTTTCCGGGAGCGACATTCCGGGCGGCGGGCTCCTCCCGGGAGGCAAAAGCTTTGGCCCATTCGCTCGCAAAGGTCCTGTGCGCGTAATGCGCGGCGGCTGCCGACAATTGCACCCAGGAGCGTTCGGGATAAGCGGCGGTCTTGACCACCAGGGAAGTGGATCCCATGGCGATCAAGAGGGCCAAAACGACGCCGATCCACCTCTGCACCCTGACCACCTCCGTACCCATCTCGAATATCGAACCCTCACTTGATAGATTCATATCGTATGGGTCGCTTCCTGCCTGGGCGTGCTTTTGGAGACGGCTTTGTCGTGCTATAGTTAAAGGTGGAGAGCGATCGTGGGGAGGCGGACCGGGTGGAACGGGAATTAGCCATGGAATTGGTTCGGGTGACCGAGGTGGCCGCCCTGGCCTCGGCGCGGTGGATGGGCACCGGCAAGAAGATGGAGGCCGATGACGCCGCCACCGCGGCGATGCGGCGCATGTTTGACACGGTGAACATGAACGGTATTGTGGTGATCGGTGAAGGGGAGATGGACGAGGCCCCAATGTTGTATATCGGGGAACACCTCGGAACCGGGAGCGCCCCGGAGGTCGATGTGGCGGTGGATCCCTTGGAGGGTACGAACATCGTCGCCAAGGGATTGTGGAACGCCATTACGGTGGTGGCAGCGGCGCCCCGGGGAACCTTGCTGCACGCCCCGGACATGTACATGGAGAAGATCGCCGCGGGCCCCCGGGCCAAAGGAAGGATCCACCTGGATGCCACGGTGAAAGAGAATCTGATGGAAGTCGCCAAAGCCAATGATAAACATATCAGTGAAGTGGTGGCCATCCTGCTCGATCGCCCGCGCCACGAATCCTTGATTGAAGAGATCCGCAGTGCCGGCGCGCGGATTAAACTCATCACCGACGGAGATGTCGCGGCAGCCATCAATACGGCTTTCGAGGAGGTCGGAGTGGACATCATGTTCGGGACCGGCGGAGCCCCGGAGGGGGTCCTGGCTGCCGCCGCGTTAAAATGTCTGGGCGGTGAGTTCCAAGGACGCCTGGTTCCCCAAGACGATGCCGAGCGGGAACGCTGTCGGACGATGGGGATCAGTGATCCCCGCAAGGTGCTGACCCTGGAAGATTTGGTGCGCGGGGACGATGCGATCTTTGCCGCCACCGGGGTCACCGAAGGGGAGTTGCTTCACGGCGTGCGGTTTTTGTCGAAAAACACCGCCAAGACACACTCGCTGGTCATGCGTGCGAGAACGGGCACCGTCCGGTTCATTGAAGCGAGACACCGATTGGACCGCAAACCTCATCTCGTTCTTCGCTGATGGCCGGCTGCCGGTTTGGCGCCGGTCCCAATTGCCTCCTTTCATTTCACCTTCCTGACGAGGTTTCACCGATTCGAAGCTCGCAGTTTGTTCAACGTTGGCCGGGCCGGGCTATGCATGAAATTATCCGAAATGCAGGTGACAGCATTTGCACATTGGGGAATTGGAATCGAAAAAACTCACCGAGTTGTATAAGCTGGCGAAAGAATACCAAATTCAGCATTATGGCCAGATGAAGAAAAAAGAATTGATTTTTGCCATCTTGAAAGCGCTGGCCGAACGGGACGGGTTCATGTTTGCCGAGGGCGTATTGGAGATCATGCCCGACGGCTACGGATTTCTGCGGCCCATCGGTTATCTGCCCAGCAATGAGGACATCTATGTGGCCGCGTCCCAGATTCGCCGGTTCGACTTGCGGACCGGGGACCGAGTGTCGGGAAAGGTTCGGCCGCCCAAGGACAACGAGCGGTATTTCGGTTTGCTGCACGTCGAGGCGGTGAATGGCACGAGCCCGGAAGCTGCCGCGGAACGACTGCATTTTGCCGCACTGACCCCGCTTTTTCCGAATAAAAAGCTCGTCTTGGAAACGACTCCGGACCGGCTGTCGGCGCGAATCATCGATCTGATCGCTCCGGTGGGGCTCGGCCAGCGGGGGCTGATCGTCGCGCCGCCCAAAGCCGGGAAGACCCTTCTTCTCAAAGAGATCGCCAACAGCATCGGCACCAACTATCCGGAGATCGAGTTGTTTATTCTGCTGATAGACGAGCGGCCGGAAGAAGTGACCGATATGCAGCGTTCCGTCAAGGGTGAAGTGGTGGCCTCGACCTTTGATGAAGTGCCCGACAATCATATTAAGGTGGCCGAGCTGGTGCTGGAAAGGGCCCAGCGCCTGGTGGAGCACAAGAGGGATGTGGTCATTCTCCTGGACAGCATTACCCGCCTCGCCCGGGCGTATAATTTGGTCATTCCCCCGAGTGGCCGCACTCTGTCGGGCGGAATTGACCCCGCCGCGTTCCACCGGCCCAAGCGCTTTTTCGGAGCCGCCCGGAACATCGAGGAAGGCGGCAGCCTGACCATCCTCGCCACAGCCCTCATCGACACCGGATCTCGAATGGACGATGTGATCTATGAAGAATTCAAGGGAACGGGCAATATGGAACTTCACCTCGATCGGCGCCTGGCCGAAAAGCGGATTTTCCCGGCCATCGACATCCGGCGCTCGGGCACCCGGCGGGAAGAGTTGCTCCTCACCCCGGACCAACTGGACCGCCTTTGGGCCATGCGGCGGGCCATGAGTGATACCCCGGACTTTACAGAACTATTCCTGAAGAAACTGAAAGAGACCAAGACAAACGCCGAATTTCTGGCTACGCTGGATGTGCGAGAGCGCAGCGCCCGGGCTTAAAGGGGCCTTGGACTTTTCCAGACCTCCCGCGACCGCCCCGAAGATTACGAACGGGTTTCATCGCCTCAGCGAATTCCCCTGGCCATTCGCCAGGTGAGCAGGATCTCTTTGGCTGCGCGGTAAACCCCAGCTTCTCCGGCGGCAATGGCTTCATCCAATGTGCACGGTCCGAGTACCGCGCTAAAACAGACCGCGGGCCCGATCCGGCGAAGCTCATCATACCCAGGCCCCAGACCACCGGACAAAATCACGACCGGTACACCCAGGGAAGCGGCGATCTCCAGTACGCCCATTGGCGTTTTTCCTCGGGCGGTCTGGTGGTCGGTGTTGCCTTCTCCTGTCAGGACCAAATCTGCGTCCCGCACTCGGTCGGGAAGCTTGACCGCTTCGGCCACCAAGCCCACACCGCGCTCCAGGGACGCGCCGAGCCCGGCCACCAGACCGGCCCCGAGTCCTCCCGCCGCTCCCGCCCCCGGCAGTTCCAGGACGCTCCGCCCGGTGGCGGCCTCAAGCAGCCGGCCAAAATGTTCCAGAGCCTTATCCAACGTCCGTACCAGTTCGGGAGTGGCGCCTTTCTGCGGGCCGAATATTGCGCTGGCGCCCTGGGGGCCGATCAAGGGATTGTCCACGTCGCAGGCGGCCCGGACTCGTACGCTGGCCAGCCGGGGATCCAGATGTTGAAGATCGACCCGGGCTGCCCGGGCCAGGGCGATACCGCCCGGAGGGAGATCCTGGCCTTCCGCATCGACGATCCGGGCTCCCAAAGCCTGCAACATACCCGCGCCGGCATCGTTGGTCGCCGACCCCCCCAGGCCGATCAAGAGTGTATCACATCCTTCGTCCAGAGCTGCCCGGATTAACTCGCCGGTACCGTAGGTGGACGCCCGGCCGGGATCCCGCCGATCTGCCGGAATCAAGGGCAGCCCCGACGCTTGGGCCATTTCGATCACCGCCGTGCGGCCGTCCCCGAGGATGGCGAAGGTGGCTTCAACCGGGGCGCCGAGCGGGCCCGTTACCCGGGCTTGCACGCGCCGGCCCCCCGTCGCGGCCGCCATCGCGTCTACCGTGCCTTCGCCGCCGTCGGCCATGGGGATCTCCTCCACCTGGGCATCGGGGAATACCTCCCGGGCCGCCCTTGCCATGGCCGCCGCCACCTTCACGGCGCTTAGACTGCCTTTATACGAATCTGGTGCAATCACAATTTTCACAACTGATCACCCTTCCTGCGGCGTCAGGCCGTGGCGCCCGGCCTCCGCGGATTCGTAACATGTTGCCGTCCCTTGTTCATGATACAATAAAATTGCAGGGTGCCGCGGACCCAATGCCTTTGGTGCCCTCAGCCCAAGCAAGGGGGATGAGTGAATGATGTACGGATATGGACCTGGTGTCGGACCGGGCACAGATTGGGGGTGGTGGCCGATGGGCATGTTTGGCATGATGGGACTTGGCTTTCTCCTGTGGATTATCATTGTGGGCTTGGTGATCTGGTTTATCGTTTTCTTGGTCAGGCGGTACGGTGGACACGCCGCTCCCGGGGGCGGGTGGTCCGGCGATCGGGCGGAACAGGTGCTGCGCGAGCGCTACGCCCGGGGAGAGATCGACCGAGAAACCTTTACCAATATGATGAAAGACCTCCAAGAGCATCGGCCAAAATGGTGAGGGGCGATGGGAGAACTTGCCATTGCGATCTACGGTGCGATGGCGATATAATGTATGTTGGCGCTTTTGATCTGTGCGGCAGGTGTCCGAGGAAGGCAGGTGAGTGTTCGTGAAGGCTGGAATTCATCCGGAGTTTAAGATCACAAAAGTGACGTGCGCCTGTGGGGAAACCTTTGAAACCGGTTCTGTGAAAGAGAACCTGCGGGTGGAGATCTGCTCGAAGTGCCATCCGTTTTTCACCGGCAAGCAGAAGTTTGTCGACACCGGCGGGCGCGTCGAGCGGTTTAAGAAGAAATACAACATGTGAAGTGCCACGCGGCATTCCGCCGATGAGCCGGCTCCCCGGATCTCCTCCGGAACGATGGGAGTCGGCTTTGTTGTTTCAATCCTTTCTCACCTGGGCACATTAAAGCCGAGGTGAGGAGGTGACGCGATGAGGCAGAGGCGGAGAAATTGGCGGAGCGGTGCCGCTGCGGCGGTGGGGGCGGCCCTGGTGATCACGGGATGCGGGATCGGGCAGCCCGGTGCCGGGGCCCAACCCCCCGCCGCGCCGAAGATGGATCGGTCGCGGATCGATGTGGACGGCGACGGGGACCGCAACCGTTGGGCACACGGACAAGACGTCCTGAACCCGCCGGTTAGTCTGGGGACCCTGCCATCTCCCCGCTCCGGCGCCGGTGTGGCCGGCGGAGAGGCGGCTTTGGCCGACCGATTGGCGGATGTGGCCTCTTCGGTACCCGGGGTGCAGTCGGCGGCGGCAGTGGTCCGGAATCACCGGGCTTTCATTGGAATTCGCGTATCCATGCCCATTCGGGACGCCGAGCGCACGGAGCAAGTGAAAACCGAGATTCGCCAGCGGCTTCTGATCACGGCGCCAGTTATCAACGAGGCGCATATCACCGAAGACCGGACCTTGCTGCGGCAGATTGAAGACGTGGCCGACGCCGTGCGGGCGGGAAGACCGGTGAGCGATTTTCAGTCGAGGATCGACCGGTGGCAGCGGCAGATTCCTGCGGTCAAGCCCAAACTCGAACCCCCCGCGCCCTCCCCGGCCAGGAATTCGGTCAACACACCGCCCACTCCGGCACCTCCCTTTCGAGGCCCGTGACCCCGGACTCAAAACGTGAACATGCACAATCAAAGCCACCGGCGTCGGTGGCTTTGTAACGTTTATCGGCTGATGGACCGTCCGCCAGGCCCCGAAGCCGTGCGAAACCGCGGCCAAAAGGCCTTGAGGTGACAGCGGATCGTCGTCCGGATCGTCTCTGCGGGGAAAGATTCAAGAGCGTTGTAGCGGGCAAGCCCGTCGTACACCGCCTGCACCAACTCTCGGGTGCGGGCCGGAGATTCCCCCAGTTCCGGTGCCAACTCTTTGGCCCACTCATCAAGTTCTGCCTGTTTCACCCTACTCACCCCCGAATCGAAACACCGATCCCCATTGTACAACCAATTGACCGGGGATGAAAGAGGAAAATCCCGTATTTTCGCCTCCTTCGGTTTTCCCGGCCAGGGAATTCCTTTATAATATTAAAATGGTATCGTTTATGTGCGGCTGGGCGATACGGTCAAGGAGGAATGACCATGTGGGACAAACTTCAGGCGATCGAGGAACGCTATGAGGATCTAGGCCGCCGCCTGTGCGACCCCGACGTCCTGGCCGATCCGGAGAAACTGCGGACCTATTCCAAGGAACAGGCCGATCTCGAAGAGACCGTTCAAACGTACCGGGAGTATAAACAGGTGGTTTCCGCTCTCCGCGAGGCCAAAGAGATGTTTGAGGAGCGCCTGGACGAGGAGATGCGGGAATGGGTGAAATCGGAGATTGCCGCCCTAGGGCATCGGAGGGAAGAGCTGGAGGCTAAACTCCAGATTCTTCTTTTGCCCAGGGACCCCAACGACGATAAAAATGTCATCGTGGAGATCCGCGGCGCCGCCGGCGGCGAGGAGGCCTCTTTGTTCGCCGCCGACCTGTTTCGCATGTACACCCGATATGCGGAGCGCCAAGGATGGCGGGTGGAGATGATCGATTCTCACCCCACCGATCTTGGCGGCTTCAAAGAAGTGGTCTTCAGCGTTCAGGGCCGGGGGGCTTACAGCCGGTTAAAATTTGAAAGCGGGGCCCACCGGGTCCAGCGGGTGCCCACCACCGAATCCGGAGGCCGCATCCACACGTCCACGGCCACCGTGGCCGTCATGCCCGAGGTGGAAGAGGTCGAGGTGGAGATCCACGAGAAGGATCTCCGCATCGATACATTTTGTTCCACGGGCCCGGGGGGACAGAGCGTGAACACCACCCAGTCCGCGGTGCGGATCACCCACCTTCCCACGGGCATCGTGGTATCCTGCCAAGATGAAAAATCCCAGCTTAAGAACCGGGAGAAAGCCATGAGGGTCCTCCGGGCGCGGTTGTACGAAAAATATCGCCGGGAGCAGCAGGAGGAGCTGGCCCAAACCCGTAAAAGCCTGGTGGGCACCGGGGACCGCAGCGAGCGGATTCGCACGTACAATTTTCCCCAGAATCGCGTCACCGACCACCGCATCGGCCTGACCCTCCACCGCCTCGACGCCGTGCTCGACGGCGATTTGGACGAAATCATCCACGCCCTGATCGCCGCGGATCGAGTGGAGAAATTATCCATTGCCCAGTGAGGAACCTCCCCGTGACCGTTCATGAAGCATTGAAGGGGGCCGTGGCGCAGTTGCGAAAAGCCGGGGTGGAGGATGCTCGGTTGAGCGCCGAGGTGCTCATCCAGCGGGTGCTGGGCGTGGGCAAAGCGCATCTCTACGCTCATCCGGACCGGGTGCTCACCCAGGAAGAGGAACGGCGGATTGCCGAAGGGGTCAGCCGCCGGGCCCGTCGGGAGCCCCTGCAGTACATCACCGGGGTGGTGGAGTTTTACGGGTTGGAACTCGAAGTCGGTCCCGATGTCCTCATTCCCCGGCCGGAGACCGAAGGGCTGGTGGAGCGGGTTCTGGGGTGGCGCTCCATGTGGGAACGCCCGCTGATCGCCGATGTGGGTACAGGCAGCGGCGCCCTGGCTGTGGCCCTGGCTCACCACTGGCCCGGGGCCCGGATCGTGGGCATCGACGTATCACCCGGGGCGTTTCAGGTGGCTTCCCGGAATATACGGCGGCACGGGCTGGCGGATCGCGTCAGCTTGGTACAAGGGGATCTCCTCTTCCCGTTGCTCGACCATGGGCAGCGAGCGGATATCGTCGTTTCCAATCCTCCGTACATTCCCTCCGGGGATATCGACGGCCTGCAGCCCGAGGTTGCTCGGTTTGAACCCCGGGCGGCCTTGGACGGGGGCGGGGACGGCCTGGACGTGTACCGCCGGCTCTTCTTCCAGTTGCCCGAAGTTCTCTCCCGTCCGGGGGCCGTAGCCGTTGAAGTGGGGGCGGGCCAAGCCGGCGCGGTGCGCCGCCTTCTGGAGCAGAGCTGTGGCGTTGTGGCGGGCGGCGCTGGCGGCGCAGCCGCTGTCCAGATGGAAACGGGGACAGACCGGGATCTGGCGGGCATCGAACGGGTGGTCTGGGCCCGCCTCTCATAACCCGCTGCCCCTGTCTATCGAAATCCAATCATAAATTCGTAAGGTTTAAGATTTCTCCCCGCCGGCCATACTGCTGGTACGACAGCAGCGGTGAGGCGGGGGGATGAATCGTGGAAGAGCAAGGGCGGCAACCGAAACGTCCCCGGCCGTGGGCGGTGTGGTTGTGGCGGGGCATGGTCGGCCCTTTGGCCTTGGCGCTTACACTGGGGGTGGGGTGGATCGGGGCTTTGCTTCCCGATCGGTCCTGGAGGCCCCAAGAAGGGCCCAGCGGGGTTCCGGTGACCGTTGCCCCGGGCGCCTTTACCCCAGGGGCACATCCCGCCGGGACCGCCTTCTCGACGGGTGGACAACTCCTCTCTCCAGATGCGCCCGGAGGTGCGGGGGGCGCCGATGACACCGTTATACCGATCCCGAATCAGGCGATCCGCCTGCGGATCATCGCCAACAGCGACCGGCCCGAAGACCAGGCGGTCAAGCTCAAAGTCCGGGACAGGGTTATTCAACTGGTTTCCGATCATCTGAAGGGCGTGACGACCGCTGACGAGGCCCGGGCCAGGCTGGGCGCCCTGGTGCCCCAGGCGGAGGCGATCGCCCAGGAAGAGGTCCGGGCCGCGGGGTTCCACTACCCGGTGCGGACCGATTTTGGAATGGTGCCCTTTCCGACGAAAATCTACGGGGATCAGGTGTACCCCGCCGGTCGTTACGAAGCTTTGCGGATCACGTTGGGAAATGGCCTGGGGAGCAATTGGTGGTGTGTCCTCTTTCCGCCCCTGTGCTTCGTCGATTTAACGAACGGCGATGCGGTTCCCACGTTTCACGAAAAGGGGAACGTCACCACCGTGGAGTTGCCCGGTGTCGATGGTCATAAACAGCCGGTGGTCCTAAGGTGGTTTATTGTTGAGCTCATCATGAAAATCGTGGAGTGGTTCCGGCATCTTCGCTGATGGGGGCTTGAAAATGGAAACCAAGTGGATGCGTGTGGCCGCGGCCCTGGACGATCCGGAAGAGTTGAGAAACGATCCGGCCATCCTCGAGGCCGCTGATTTTTTGCGCCGGGGAGAGGCGGTGGCCTTTCCCACCGAGACGGTCTACGGGCTGGGGGCAAACGCCCTGGATCCCGCTGCCGTGGACAAAATCTACTTCGCCAAGGGCCGTCCGGGGGATAATCCGCTCATCGTACACATCGCCGAACGGCGGCAAGTGGATGACCTGGCCGAAGAGATTTTCCCGGCGGCCGCGCGGTTGATGGAAGCGTTTTGGCCGGGACCGCTGACCGTCATTCTCCCCGCGGCGGACCGGGTGCCCCGGCGCACCACCGGGGGGCTGGATACCGTGGCCATCCGCATGCCCGCCCACCCGGTGGCCGCCGCCATCTTGCGAGTCGCCGGGATTCCGGTGGCGGCCCCCAGCGCCAACCGCTCGGGCCGCCCCAGTCCCACCACGGCGAAGGACGTCTGGGAGGATTTGGCCGGCCGCATTCCCCTCCTGGTGGACGGCGGACCGGCGGGGATCGGCGTGGAATCCACGATAATCGGCTGGCCCCAGGGGCGGCCGGTGATCCTCCGCCCGGGGGGCATCAGTCCCGAAGAGCTGCAGGACGTGCTGGGGGAGCCGGTGGAACTGGACGACTCCTGGAAAGCTTCGGTGGACCGCCCTTTGGCTCCGGGGATGAAATACCGGCACTATGCCCCCAAGGGGCAGTTGTATCTCCTGCGGGGCGACCTGGATGCCGCCCGGGCGGAGATCGTGCGCCGGGCGACGGCCGACCACGCCGCCGGCCGCCGGGTGGGGGTGTTGACCACCGCCGAAGGGCAGGGGGTGTATCCCGCCTTCTGCGCGGTGGTGGCCTGCGGCACCCGCCGGGACCTGGCCACGGTGGCGGCCGGCCTCTACTCGGCCCTCCGGTCTTTCGATCACCTGGGGTGTGAGGTGATGTACGCCGAACCGTTTCCTCCCGAAGGCATCGGTTGGGCCGTTCTCAATCGCCTGATCAAGGCCGCGGGGCACCGCGTGATCCAAGTCCATGGGGCAACATGAACGGCGGCCATACCGATGGCAAAAGGGATGATTGTATCACAAGCGATCCTCACTCCGTAATCGCCGTCCGCCCAGCCTGCAGACGTGCCCCATGCGCCCCCGCCATGTCTAACCTTCGGCGTGTCCGCATAGACATGGTCCCAGACGGGCGGGACGACCCCGACCGATGTGGACGAAGGGATGACGGCTATGGCGGGGGTTGGGTACGGGATCGGCATGGTGCCGGAGGAGTGGGCCACCTTGTTGTTGCTGGCGGTGGCCTTGGGGTTGGACGCCTTCTCGGTCGGGCTGGGCGTGGGGTTGACCAAGCCTCGTCCGGCGGAGATTCTGCGAGCCAGCGCCGCGGTGGGCGTCCTCCACGTGGCTTTTCCTATGGCGGGTCTCAGCTTTGGCATGAATCTCCACTATGCCATCGGCGATGTGGCCAAATGGCTCGGATCTGTGGTTCTCATCGTGATCGGCGGCAACATGATTTGGCACTCCATGCGGGAAAAAGCGGAGGATTGGATGCGGTCCGGGGTCAGGTACGGCTGGCTTTTGTACGCCTTCGGGGTCAGTCTCGACAGCCTGACGGCGGGCTTCGGACTGGGGTTATTCAATGTGAATCCTTGGGGCGCCGCGGCCCTTTTTGGCGTTTCCGGAGCTCTGTTGTCCGCGGCGGGACTCGCCGCGGGGCAGCGGGTGGGCAGGTGGCTCGGAGGATACAGTGAAGCCGTGGGCGGGGCCCTGCTCATCGCCGTGGGCTGCCATTTTCTGTTGTAGAGGGGGCCCCGGCGGTGGATCCGGTGTTGTGGATCAGTTTATGGTCTGGGATGGCCACGCCACTCGGGGGATTGTTGGTTTTGTCTCTCGGGGAGCGGGCCCGGCGGTGGTTGGCGCTGTGCCTCGGAATTGCCGGAGGAATAATGGCCTCGGTGGTGGGAATCGACCTGTTGCCCTCAGCGCTTCGCCACGGGGGGCCGGCTGCCTTTTGGGGTGGGGGCCTGGCGGGGGTCGCGTTTATGAGTGTGCTGCGCCGGGCGGTGGAGCGCGGGATGGACGGCTGGAACGGCGATTTCGAGCAGAAACACCTCATGAGGTTGGGTTGGTTTCTCGCCTTTGCCATCGCCCTTCACGATCTGCCCGAGGGCCTGGCCATCGTGGCCGGTGAGCAGGTGGCGCCCTCTTTGGGAGCGGTCTTAGCTCTGGCCATCGCCCTCCACAACGTTCCCGAGGGGATGAGCATCGCCCTGCCCCTCCGCATGGCCGGCCTATCGCCCCTCATGGTGACGGTGGTGACCGTGGCAGCCGGGCTTGTCACACCCTTGGGGACGTGGATGGGGATGAACCTTTTTCAAGCCGGTCCCGCCGGGGTCTCCTATGCCCTGGCCTTTGCGGGGGGAGCCATGGCCTATGTGGTGGCCCGGGATATTCTACCCGAAGCCCTGGAGGAGGATTGGCGGGAAACTTTTGCCGGAATTGTGGTGGGGGCGCTGGTGATTCATTTTGCCGCCCGGTTACATATGTGAAGGGGCCGATGGGAGGGTCAGCGGCATAGCGCGCCGCTTGATGTGAATGGTTCGACTCCGAAAATGTCGTGCCACAACGCTACTACAGGTTGGGGAACGGATGATTCCTCAATGGCGCGAAGCAAAGCATCCGTAAAACCGGCCCACGTATCATCCGCCGCTGAATAAACAAAAATCTTCGCCTGTGGTGCGATCATTCGTGCACTTTCGTAGACAGCCGTAGCGGGGTCAGATACTCGATTGCCCGCCCCGGGCCGATCAAAAAATGAGAGAGGGGTGTATCCGATTCCTTCTTCCTCGGCCAAGCGGTTGATGTCCCCTTCATCCGGGTACCCGATGGTCACTAGAGCAATGCCCGATCCGGATCCATCGACATTGTCAGGGACGTGATAGAGTTCGCGTACTGACTCGCCCCCCGGTTTGTCGAACCCTGTGGGAGCGAAAACAGAACCGAAGAGGGTTCGGTGGAAATCGCCTGTTGATATCGGGTATAATCAAATGAAAGGGTACCAGTGAGGTTCTCAGCCGTCTTAATCGAAGGGTGTGGTTCACAGTGTTGCGATATGTCGCGACAGACCTATTTCAAAGTCCCGCGCAGGTTCTCGTCAATACTGTGAATACCGTGGGTGTGATGGGCAAAGGTGTCGCGAAGGAATTTGCCTCTATATATCCTGACATGTATACGAAGTACCGAGCATTGTGTGAGAGGCATTTATTTGATATCGGCCAGCTATGGTTATACAAAACCAGTCATAAGTGGATTTTGAATTTTCCAACTAAACGGCACTGGCGTTCACTTTCAAAAGTCGAATATATTGAAGCTGGCCTGAAGAAATTTGTCGACACGTACGCTCAGAAGGGGATCACTTCGATCTCTTTTCCTCTGCTGGGGTGTGGGAATGGAGGTCTAGATTTCGACTCGCAGGTTCAACCGGTTATGGAGAAATACCTACAGCCCCTCCCGATTGATGTGTTTGTTCATTTAACACAGAAGTTCAACAAAAGTGAGGCCGAGCATTTGAAACCGGCGGAAATGAAGCGTTGGCTTCGTTCCAATCCGTCCATCTTGAGCTTAACTGGCATCTATTTGCCAAGACATTTAGATGATGTAGGGACAAAACTGGGCCCCAACCGATGGTGGACGAAATACCTATTTCACTTCACGGATGTTAAGAATGCAGCGCAAATACTGTCCTCCGGTTCGTTGCTGTCGCGAAATGAGGCAATGGCTCAGGGTATGATGCTTAATGATAACGCGAGCCCGGAAGTACTGGCGCAAACAGACGAACGGTGGAAGGACTATGTCCGTTTCTACTTTCGTCCAAAGACACCCACTCAATACCGAAATGAAGGATTTTTGCCTCCGGACGAAAGATACCTGCGCGCCCATTGCCCTGTACCCATTTTTTTCTTATTTGATGCAGTCTCGTTGCTATCTCTGCCAGAATGCGCCTTTTCAGACATAACGCTTGCTTCTCCAAACGCCACGACTTTTACCCATGTAGAAGATTTCAAGCGCCTTAAATTCGACTACATTTACCACGAAGGTCCCTATGATAAGAGTAGGCCGAATATTGCGAACTATCGGCAGGCCGAAGTTGTGGTACCCATCCAAGGTTTTGAAGTTGGATCTCTCATGGTTAACTAATTTTGGAAACATATCAAGTTGAACTGCGGCTTGACGCGAATCTCGCCTATAAAGGTCGCTACGTGGGGGAAGAATTGCCTTTTTAACTTTGAGAACCTGCGTTGACCTCCCCGTTGTGCCGCGGCTCTCCGAGTCGATATACTAAAGGCAAATCTGTCCCGGGAGCGGCTGGGATCGACCTCGGATGACCCCGGCGAGATGGAAGTCCGCGGGGTGCAGCCTGGGACAATAAGAGGACGGAGAGTTGAAGATGCGGATCTTGTTTGTGTGCACGGGCAACACCTGCCGCAGCCCCATGGCGGCCGCCCTGCTGCGCCGTCTGGCCAAGGAGCGAAGGTACTCCTTGGAAGTCCGGTCGGCGGGCCTGGCGGCGGTCCCCGGCTTGCCGGCATCGGAGCACGCCCGGGAGGTCCTCCGACGTCGCGGGGTGGAAGATGTGGAGAATCACCGCAGCCGAAGTGTGGCGCAAGAGGATGTGGAGTGGGCGGACGTGGTGCTGACCATGACCGAGGGGCATAAACGGATGATGCACGCCCGGTTTCCCTCAGCAGTCAGCAAAGTTTTTACTCTCAACGAATACGCCTGGCCCGGGGAGAACGCCAAGGACATCGCCGACCCCTTTGGAGGGGATGTGGAGGAATACGCGCGCTGTCTGGAAGAAATCGAGAAGGCGCTCACGGCGCTCATGGATCGATTGACCCGGGAGACGGAAGGCACCCAGGCAGAGCATCAAGCCGGAGAGGCGGGCGGCAATACAGAAGGCGCCGGGAATGGCGGGCCGCCTAGACATGCCCGGGAGGATGCAGAGGACACCCAGGGCGGTCCTTCGGATGCACCGGGTGGGCAGTCGCCACCGACACCGCGGGCGGCTGACAACGATTGATCAATCAGGGATCACGACCCGCGTGAGAAGCTGGCCTTCCTGGCCGGGGTGCCATACACCCCGTTTTTTATTGCTCTCAAAATATACTTGTCACATTGGAATATAAGACATATAATAGGGCCCGAGGATTTTACATTTTTCCGATTGGAGGGCTTTGAAATGGTCTCGGTCATCGTCCTCGGCCTGCTTTGCGGAGCACTGCTGGGATTCGTGCTCCAGCGGGGCCGATTTTGCTGGGTCAGCGCTTACCGGGATGTGTACGTCCTCGGGGACACCCGGCTGTTTGTCGCCACCATGGTGGCCATTGCCGTGCAAAGTATCGGCGTATACGCCTTGGCCGCTCTCGGCGCCATCCGGATTGCCCCGGTGCCCTTTACGTGGGTGGGGGCCATCGCGGGCGGTTTTGTCTTCGGCATCGGCATCGTGATGGCCGGGGGCTGCGCCACGGGTACGTGGTACCGGGTGGGGGAGGGATTGATCGGCAGCTGGATCGCCCTGTTTGGCTACATGCTCGGTGCGGCGGTGATGAAATACGGCGCCCTGAAGCCGCTGTACGACCGCCTCACCGCGGCCAAAGGGCCGGATTCCTTCGTGTATCAAAGCCTCGGCGTCTCCCCCTGGGTGCCCATCGCCGCCTTCGCCCTGGTGACGGCCTGGGCGGTGCGATGGCATTTGCGCCGGGAAGGCGGGCCCATGCCGGGGCTGCCGGCGAAAAAGCGCGGCCTCAATCATCTATTGTTCGAGCGGCGCTGGCACCCCTTCTTCACCGGCATCTTGGTGGGGCTGATCGCCGTTCTGGCCTGGCCGCTCAGTGAGGCCACCGGGCGGATCTACGGCCTCGGCATCACCACGCCGTCGGCGAATCTCCTGCGCTATTTGGTCACTGGGGATCTAAAGTCCATAGATTGGGGCGTATTCTTGGTCCTCGGGATCGCCTTGGGCTCGTTTCTCGCGGCAAAAGGCAGCGGAGAGTTTCGCTGGCGGGTGCCCCCGGCCAAAACTGCTGTCATTAGCCTAATCGGCGGTCTGTTCATGGGGTTTGGAGCCGGGCTGGCCGGGGGATGCAGCATCGGAAATGGCCTGGTGAACACCTCCCTCTGGTCTTGGGAAGGATGGGCGGCCACGCCGGCCATGATCCTCGGCACGTGGTTCGCCGCGTATTTCGCGGTCGTGCGTCCCATGCGGGCGGCGGGGGCCCCAGGCCGGGGGGCGGCTCTGCGTCAGGGCGCGTGATCGCGTGTCTTGGAACGGCATGGGGAGGTGAGGAAAATGACCCATCATTTGCAAGTTCTCGGCTATGTCTGTCCCTTTCCGGTGGTGGAGGCCGAAAAGGCCATGGCGAACCTGGCTCCCGGGGATGAACTGGTGATCGACTTCGACTGCACCCAGGCCACCGAGAGCCTTCCCCGCTGGGCGATGCAGCACGGCCATCGGGTGACGGCCTTCGAGCAAACCGGAGACGCCCAGTGGCGCATCCGAATCCAAAAGGCGAGCTGAGGGTTGTGTTGATACTCCTTCCCGCCCTCCCGGCCCGGCCTCGTTGCCCCCGGGAGGGTAATTTTTTTGCCGCGCGGCGATCCGCCCTTTGGGTGCGTGGGCTCGGGGGAGTGGCCTTACCCCACGACGTTCCGGTTGCCCTTTTTTCCTGCCAAAGGATAGAATAAAGGGGGAAATGGAGGGAGAGCCGTGAACGTGGCCATCGCCGCCGACCACGGCGGTTTCGCGCTGAAAGAGCATTTGAAAACCGTACTGGAAGAGTTGGGGATCCCCTACACGGACTTCGGCTGCCACAGCGAGGCGTCGGTGGACTACCCGGACTTTGCCGTGCCCGTCGCTGAGGCCGTGGCGAGGGGGGAGTACACCCGGGGGGTGTTGATCTGCGGCACGGGTCTTGGCATGGCCATCACCGCCAACAAAATCCCCGGAATCCGGGCGGTGACGGTGCACGATACCTTTTCGGCCAAGTTCACTCGCCTTCACAATGACAGCAATGTGCTGACTATGGGCGGCCGGGTGATCGGGCCCGGGTTGGCAGGGGAGGTCCTGCGGGTGTGGCTGGAGACGCCCTTTGAGGGCGGCCGCCATCAGCGGCGGCTGGACAAGATCGCCGCTGTCGAAGAGAAACGGCCAGAGATCAGGTCGGAGGCGGGGGATCCGGCGTGTCCGAACTGCTGAAAGATCCCGTCCCCGAAGATCTCATCCGCAGCGTTTACGACCAGACCCTGGCCGCGGTAGAAGAGTTGGTCCAGGTGGCGGGGCTCAACGGCGGGACGCTCCTGGTGATCGGGGCGAGCAGCAGTGAGATCGCCGGGCGGCGCATCGGGACGGCGGGATCTTTGGAGATCGGCCGGGCGGTGGCCCGGGCTCTGCGGGAGATTCGTCAGCGTTTCGGGGTGCCCATCGCCGTCCAGGGGTGCGAGCACATCAACCGCGCCTTGGTGGTGGAGCGGGAAACGGCGGGGCGCTTCGGGCTGGAGGAGGTGCGGGTGGTCCCGGTCCCCGAGGCGGGGGGAGCCGTGGCTTCGGCAGCCTTTCGCCTCTGGAAAGATCCGGTGTGCGTCGAGGCGGTGCGGGCCCACGCCGGCATTGACATCGGCGACACGCTGATCGGCATGCACCTGCGCCCGGTGGCGGTCCCGGTCCGCCTCAAAACGGACCGGGTGGGAGCGGCCCGGGTGGTGGCGGCCAAAACCCGTCCAAAGTATGTGGGAGGTCCCCGAGCCAGGTACAGCCTGGACGACGGGTGAGCCAGGAAGGAGAGACGCGTTTGTGAGCCATTTGCGACTGATCGACCCGGAAGTGGCCGCGGCGATCGAAAAAGAGTTGAACCGCCAGCGAAACAAGATCGAACTCATCGCCTCGGAGAATTTTGTCAGCCGAGCCGTGCTAGAAGCGATGGGCACGGTACTCACCAATAAATACGCCGAGGGGTACCCGGGCAAACGTTATTACGGCGGCTGCGAGTACGTGGACATCGTGGAGAACCTCGCCCGGGAACGGGCGAAACAACTGTTCGGAGCGGAACATGCCAACGTCCAGCCCCACTCCGGCGCCCAGGCCAATACGGCCGTGTATTTTGCCCTTCTTCAGCCGGGCGACACGGTGCTCGGCATGAACCTCTCCCACGGCGGACACCTGACCCACGGCAGTCCGGTGAACATCTCCGGGAAACTGTATCATTTTGTCCCCTACGGCGTGGACGAGCACACCCAGCGGATCGATTACGACCACGTCGCCCGCCTGGCCCGGGAGCACCGGCCGAAGATGATCGTCGCCGGGGCCAGCGCCTATCCGCGGATCATCGATTTTCCGAAACTCCGGGAGATCGCCGACGAGGTCGGAGCGTATCTGATGGTGGATATGGCTCACATTGCAGGGCTGGTGGCCACGGGGCACCACCCCAATCCCGTCCCTTACGCCGACGTGGTGACCAGCACCACCCACAAGACGCTGCGGGGGCCCCGGGGCGGACTCATCCTGTGCAAGGAGCGCTTCGCTAAAGACATCGATAAAGCCATCTTCCCCGGCATCCAGGGTGGCCCCCTGATGCACATCATCGCCGCCAAGGCGGTGGCTTTCGGAGAGGCGCTCCGGCCGGAGTTCCGGGACTACAGCCAGGCGGTGGTGGACAACGCCCAGGCTTTGGCGAAGGCGCTGATCGATCGCGGGTTTAACCTGGTCTCCGGCGGGACCGACAATCATCTGATGCTCGTGGATGTCCGGAATTTGCGCCTCACCGGCCGGGAGGCGGAACGGCTGCTGGACGAGGTCGGGGTGACGGTGAACAAAAACACCATCCCTTTTGATCCAGAAAGCCCCTTTGTGACCAGCGGAATTCGGATCGGGACCCCGGCGGTGACCACCCGGGGCATGGGGACGAAGGCGATGGAGACGATCGCGGAAATCATCGATCTGACCCTGCGCCACCAGGATGAACAGCCGGCCATCAACCGGGCGATGTCCCTGGTTCGGGGGCTGTGCGAACAGTTTCCGCTCTACCAAAGTGTGGAAGCGCACTGAGCGAGGGGACGGCCGTGGGGCGAGTTCACGTTTTGGACCATCCGTTAATTCAACATAAGTTGACGCTGATTCGCGATAAAAACACCGGGACGAAGGAGTTTCGGGAGCTCCTGGAGGAAGTGGCCATGCTCATGGCCTACGAAATCACCCGGGATCTGCCCTTGGAGGAGACGGTGGTGGAAACACCCCTCGGCCCCGCCAGGTCCCGGGTCCTCTCCGGGCGGAAACTGGGCGTGGTGCCCATTCTGCGGGCGGGACTGGGCATGGTGGAAGGCGTTCTGAAACTGATCCCCGCCGCCAGGGTCGGCCATATCGGCCTCTACCGCGACCCGGACACCCTTCAACCCGTGGAATATTATTGCAAATTGCCCACCGACGTCACCGAGCGGGAGCTCATCGTCATCGATCCGATGCTCGCCACCGGCGGCTCGGCCTCGGCGGCGATCCGGTTCATCAAGGAGAGGGGCGCCCGGCACATCAAGTTGATGTGTCTCATCGCCGCCCCCGAGGGCGTTCAGCGGGTCCAGTCGGATCACCCTGAAGTGGATTTGTACACCGCGGCAGTGGACGAACGTTTGAACGACCACGGATACATCGTGCCGGGCCTTGGTGACGCCGGCGATCGGCTGTATGGCACAAAATGACCCGGAGTCTTGAAGGGCGTGAACCGGGGGGCCAGGCGGACGCCGGCGGCCAAGTGGACGGGTGGGGCTTCGGCTCGGGAAGGGAGAGGGAGAGATCATGGTGGACGTAGTGATTACTTCAGCAGTGCGCACCGCCGTCGGAACTTTTCAAGGGGCACTGTCCCGGGTGCCGGCGCCGGAACTCGGTGCGGCGGTGCTCAAAGAGGCGGCGGCCCGGGGCGGGGTGGATCCGGAAAGGCTCGACGAAGTTATTATGGGCAACGTCCTTCAGGCCGGTCTGGGGCAAAACCCCGCCCGCCAGGCGGCGATGAAGGCGGGCATTCCCCAAGAAGTCCCATCCATGACGATCAACAAGGTCTGCGGCTCCGGACTCAAAGCGGTGATGCTCGCCGCCCAGGCGATCAGGGCCGGGGATGCCGAGATGCTTTTGGCCGGCGGCATGGAGAATATGAGCCGGGCGCCCTATCTCACCGAGGGGGCGCGAAGCGGTCTGCGCATGGGCCACGCCGAACTGGTGGATTCGATGATCAAAGACGGGCTCTGGTGCGCCTTCACCGACGTGCACATGGGGATCACGGCGGAGAATGTGGCGGAGCGCTACGGACTCACCCGGGAGGAGCAAGACGCCTTCGCTCTGCGCAGCCAGCGGCGGTCGGCGGCGGCCATCGCCGAAGGCCGTTTCAAGGACGAGATCGTCCCAGTGGAGATCCGGGGGCGGAAAGGGGAGGTCTCCGTTTTTGACACGGACGAACACCCCCGGCCGTCGACCACCGCGGAGGCCCTGGCGAAGCTCCGCCCGGCCTTCAAAAAGGACGGCACCGTCACGGCGGGCAACGCCTCGGGGCTCAACGACGGCGCGGCAGCCCTGGCGGTGATGAGCGCGGCCCGGGCAACGGAATCGGGCGCGAAACCCCTGGTCCGGGTCGTCTCCTATGCCTCGGCGGGCCTCGATCCCGCGGTGATGGGGCTGGGGCCGATTTATGCGACGCGCAAAGCCCTGGACCGGGCAGGGCTTACCATGGCGGACATCGGACTGGTGGAGGCCAATGAAGCCTTTGCAGCTCAGTCCCTGGCCGTGGCCCGGGAGCTCAACATTCCGGATGAGATTCTCAATGTCAACGGCGGAGCCATCGCCTTGGGCCACCCCATCGGCGCCAGTGGAGCCCGAATCCTGGTCACCCTCATCCACGAAATGAAGCGCCGGGGCGTACGTTATGGTTTGGCCACGCTGTGCATCGGAGGAGGCCAAGGGGCGGCGATGATCGTGGAAAACGTCCGGTGACCGGAGTACTCCGACCAGGCCGATCTCCAGGCATTTCCGGAAATCTGAACAAATCGTGAGGATTTTCGGCCAAAGCCGCGGCACGTCCCGTTTCCGTACAGGTTTCGTTGACAACCGTACAGCGTTTTGTGTACTATGGGGCTGGGAATAGGGCGTTTCACGGTGGGATACACCTGTTGCGCAGCGTGAAACCACCAGCGGCCCTAGATCGCGTGAATTCGGCAGGGCCTGGGAGCCGGAACCGCCCGAATGGGCGGTTTTTTTCGGGCTGTATGCCACGGGCGGCGAACGCCTGCGGACTCACCCGCGGCCCGGGGCCCTCCTCGGAGGGATGGAGATGGCGCGGGGCCAAGGGGAATCCGGGGGTGACGACCCGAGGCCCGAAGGAGGACGGGGGTCAGAGGAACGCCGGCCCTGGCGGGCTTTCGCCCTCGTTTCGGGGATTGGCGTGGAGCTCGCGGCCGCCGTTCTGGCCGGAGTGTATCTCGGGCGCTGGTTGGACCGTCTCTGGGGAACGTCGCCGTGGATGTTGCTCGTCGGGGTGCTCCTGGGGCTGGCCGCGGGGATCCTCGGTGTCGTGCATTTGGTGCAGACGGTGATGGGGGGCACCTCGCGGGATGGCCGGTGAGATGGGGGAATTCGAAACTCGGGTGCGGCGCGCCGTACGGAACACCCTGTACGCCACGGCGGCTTTTGTACTGCTCTGGGGCGCGGCACCCGCGGCTTGGCGTCCGCTGGTCGCAGGACTTGCCGTGGGATCTTTCGTCGGCGTGTATTACCTGATCAGCGCCGCCCGACAAGCCCGGCAAGCCGGTGCGGTGGCGGCGGAACATGCCAAGGTGCGCCCGGGATTCGCGGCGGTCTCCCGGATCGCCGCCGTCCTCTTGATGGTCCTTCTGCTCAGCCGGCACCCGGAGTGGGCCAATCCTTTGGCCGCTTTGGCGGCGGTCTGGATCGGTCCGGCCCTCGCCCTCGGGGACCACGTGCGGGCTCTGAGGCGCGACAAATCCTAATCTCAGGCTGGTTCGGCCCGAAAGGGGGGAAACGAAGCGGTGGAAGGTGCGCATCCGATTCTTGTGCTGTGGGGAATGAAGTTCAATCTCGCCACCATAGGGATGTCGCTCTTGATGATGATCATCGTGGCGGTCCTCGCCAGGATGGGGACAAGCCGGATGAGCATGCGCAGCCCGAGGGGCATGCAGAATGTCCTGGAGTGGTTGTACGGATTTGTCCGGGGCCTGGCCACGGACATGATGAGCGAAAAGCAGGCCGACAAGTTCGTTCCTCTGGCGCTGACGCTCATTATCTACATTTTTATCTCCAACATGAGCGATATGCCATTCAACATCACAACTGCACATCCGAACGGCATCCCCGAACTCGGGGTTGAACCCGGGCAGTCTGTCAATTGGTGGGTGGCCCCGACGGCGAACATGAGCGTGACCATGGCCATGTCCCTGATGGTCATTTTGCTTAGCCACTATCTGGGACTACGGCGTCCGGGTGCCTATTTCAAACATTATTTTGAACCGTTCTTCATCTTCCTCCCCATCAATATCTTGGAGGAAGTCGCGAAATTTCTGACGCTTGGCTTGCGGTTATACGGCAATATTTTCGCGGGGGAAGTGTTGATCTCCGTTTTGCTCGGAATCCCCATGGCCTTCGGTTGGCTGCCCATCGGAAACGTCCCGACGCTGATCATCTGGATCGCGTACAGTATCTTCGTCGGTACGATCCAATCCTTCGTTTTCACGGTGTTGACTCTGGTGTACATTTCACAAAAATTGCCTCATGAAGCCCATTGACCGGCGAGACGGTCGGTTCGTGGGGGAGATTTCGAAGGGAGTGTCCACTGAATGAATTTGTTCGGTATCGCTGCAGCGATTGCGTTCGGGTTGGCGGCCGTGGGTGCCGGTATCGGCAACGGCCTTGTCATCAGCCGTACCATCGAAGGAATCGCCCGGCAGCCCGAAGCCCGGGGCATGCTGCAAACCCAGATGTTTATCGGCATCGGCTTGGTTGAGGCGCTGCCGGTTATCTCGCTGGTGATGGGCTTCCTGCTGTTCGGGCGCAGCTGAGGAGCGGGTCGTCGGGCGGGGCAACGGGCCCTGCCTTCCTTTTGTCCGGTCGAAGGGAGTGAACCAAGCAGATGGAGTTTGAGCTCGGTACGGCCCTCGTTCAACTCATCGCCTTTTTGATCTTGTTGTGGTTCCTTTCCAAGTTTGCGTGGAAACCACTGGTCAAGATGTTGAACGATCGTCGGGAATATATCGAGAATCAACTGTCCTCCGCCGAACGCGAGCGGGAAGAGGCGGAGCGGGTTCTGGAGGAGCACCGGGCGCTGGTGGAAAAGGCCCGGCAGGACGCGCACGAGTGGATGGAGAACGCCCGGCGCACCAGTGAGCGCCAGGCGGCGGAGATCCTCGCCGCGGCCGAGACCGAGGCCAGGCGCATCAAGGAAGAAGCCTTGGCCGAGATCCAGAGCGAGAAGGAAAAGGCCCTGGCGGAACTCCGGGATCAGGTCGGCGAGCTGTCGGTGATGCTGGCCGGGCGCATCCTGGCCAAGGAACTGGATGCGAAGAGCCACCGGGAACTGGTGGACCGGGCCCTGGCGGAGATGGGGGATCGGGTATGAGGGACGGCACCGTCGTAAAGCGCTATGCCATTGCCCTCTTTGAGGCCGCCCGGGACAAATCGGACGTGCAGACCATCGAGAAGGAATTGGGCTCGGTGCTCGAGGTGTGGAAGAGGGAGCCGAAACTGGTGGAGTTCCTCCATCATCCCAGCGTGTCCAGAGATGCGAAAAAACGCACCATAGCCCGGGTGTTCGGGGATCGGGTTTCCGGGCTTACCTTGAATTTTCTCTACGTCTTGCTCGATCATCGGCGACAGGATGACTTGCCGCAGATCGTGGGAGAGTACCGCGGGCGGGTGGACGAGGCCCTGGGGCGAATCCATGCGGAGGTCGAGACTGCCCTCCCGGTTTCCGACGAGGAGGCGCAGAAACTCCGGAGCCGATTGGCACAAAAGACCGGTAAAGACGTCTCGATGCGGCTGGAGGTGAACCCGGCCCTCATTGGCGGAGCGCGGCTCAGGGTCGGCGATCGGGTGTGGGACGCGAGTATTCTGGGACGTCTTGAGCGGTTCCGTGGACAGCTCAAGCAGATCCAAGCCCGATGAATAGGGGGGATTGCGGGGATGAGCATTCGTCCGGAAGAGATCAGCGCGCTCATCAAGCAACAGATTGAAAACTACGATGCCGAACTCGAAGTGTACGACGTCGGCACGGTGATCTACGTCGGCGACGGGATCGCCCGGATTCACGGACTGGCCAACGCCATGGCCGGAGAGCTCCTGGAGTTCCCAAACGGCCAGATGGGCATGGCTCTCAACCTCGAAGAGGACAATGTCGGTTGTATCGTCCTCGGAACGGTGGAGGGGATTAAAGAGGGGGACCAAGTAAAACGCACCGGCCGCATTGTTGAGGTGCCCGTCGGGGAGGCCCTGATCGGCCGGGTCGTCAACCCCCTGGGTCAGCCCTTGGACGGCCGGGGACCGATCGAAACCAAGGAGTTTCGGCCTGTGGAATCCCCGGCACCCGGGGTTATCGACCGCAAATCGGTGCACGAGCCTCTCCAGACGGGGATCAAAGCCATCGACGCCATGGTGCCCATTGGGCGGGGGCAGCGGGAGCTGATCATCGGCGACCGCCAGACCGGGAAAACGGCCATCGCCCTCGACACGATCATCAATCAAAAAGGGCAGAATGTCGTCTGCATCTACGTGGCCATCGGGCAGAAGCAGTCCACCGTCGCCCAGGTCGTGGAGACCCTGCGCAAGCACGGAGCCATGGAATACACCATCGTGGTCGTCGCCTCGGCCTCTGATCCGGCGCCGCTATTGTATTTGGCGCCCTACGCCGGCTGCGCCATGGGTGAATACTTCATGTACAACGGCGGCCACGCCCTTTGCGTGTACGACGACCTGTCGAAGCAGGCCGCGGCCTACCGGGAATTGTCTCTGCTCCTGCGCCGGCCGCCGGGCCGTGAAGCGTATCCCGGTGACGTCTTCTATCTGCATTCCCGGCTTCTGGAGCGGGCGGCGAAACTGAGCGACGAGCGGGGCGGCGGTTCTTTGACGGCTCTGCCGTTCATTGAAACCCAAGCTGGCGACGTGTCGGCCTACATCCCGACGAACGTCATCTCCATCACCGACGGCCAAATCTTCCTGGAGTCCGACCTGTTCTACGCCGGGCAGAGGCCGGCGGTCAACTCCGGTATTTCGGTCTCCCGGGTGGGCGGCAGCGCCCAGATTAAGGCCATGAAAAAAGTGGCCGGGACCCTGCGCTTGGATTTGGCGGAATATCGGGACCTGCAGGCCTTCACCCAGTTCGGTTCGGATTTGGACAAGGCCACTCTGGCCCGGCTGACCCGGGGCGAGCGGACCATGGAGATTTTGAAACAGCCGCAGTACCAGCCCATGCCTGTTGAACGCCAGGTGGTGAGCCTGTGGACGGCGGTCAACGGATACCTGGACGACATTCCGGTGACGGCGGTGCGTCGGTTTGAGACGGAGTTTCTGAGCTTTGTCGACTCCACCTACCCGCAGATTTACAAATCGATCGTTGAGAGCCGGGATCTGACTGAGGAAACGGTCAACCTGCTCAAAGAGGCGGTCACCAAATTCAAAGAGTCCTTCGCGGCTTAGGCGGGTGACGGAAGAATGGCGGAGAATGCGCGGGATATCCGCAGGCGGATTCGCAGCGTGAAAAGCACGGAACAAATCACCAAGGCGATGGAGATGGTGGCGGCGGCCAAACTCCGCCGGGCCCAGGAACGGGTGCACCTCGCCCGCCCCTACGCCCGCAAGATGGAGGAGGTCATCGGCAGCATCGCCAAAGCGGGGGATGTGCGCCACCCCATGATGGTTAAGCGCCCGGTGCGCAAATCCGGGTACGTGGTCATCACCGCAGACCGGGGGTTGGCCGGCGCGTACAACGCCAACATCATCCGCGTCACCCTGGAAGCCATCCGGGGGAAAGCCAAGAACGAGTACACGATCATCGCCGTTGGCCGCCGGGGCCGGGACTTTTTCAAGAAACGCGATTTTCCCGTGGCCGAAGAGATCATCGGCCTCTCCGATTACCCCACTTATGCGGACATCAAGAGGGTGGCCGGGGCGGCGGTCAAGATGTACGAGGAAGAGGTCTACGACGAACTGTTCCTGGTGTACAACCAGTTTATCAATCCGGTGCAGCAGACCCCCGTGGTCAAAAAAATCCTTCCTCTCGAGGACGTCGGCGGGGAGGCCGAAGGGCACCGGCTCCATTATGAGTACGAGCCTTCCGCGGAGGCGGTGCTGGAAACCTTACTGCCCAAGTACGCAGAAACACTGATCTTCAGCGCGCTGCTCGATGCGAAAGCCAGCGAACACGGGGCGCGGATGACCGCCATGGGCAACGCGTCGGACAACGCCGCCGAAATGATCGACGCGCTGACCCTGGCCCTGAACCGGGCGCGGCAAGCGGCGATCACCCTGCAGATCTCCGAGATCGTCGGCGGCGCCGAAGCTCTGAAGTAGGCGGATGTGCCCGGGATGACCGGATTGGAGGGAAAAATGCACATGAACGTTGGACATGTGGTCCAGGTGATGGGACCGGTTGTCGACGTGGCGTTCCCCGAGGGGCAACTGCCAGAGTTGAACAACGCCCTCACCATTCGTTATGAAGCGAAGAATCCCGGCGAGCGGGACATCGATTTGACCTGTGAAGTGGCCGTTCACCTCGGCGATAATGTGGTGCGGACGGTTGCCATGTCCTCCACCGACGGATTGGTTCGGGGAATGGAGGTGGTGGATACCGGCCGGCCCATCGCGGTGCCGGTGGGGGAGGCGACCCTGGGGAGGA